>JBEAZL010000291.1:0-19544 GCA_041170085.1 Bacteroidota bacterium | reverse complement strand
ACGATGCCGACTGTTGTGTAACCTTCACCGATCTCACCCCTGACGGAAATCCTTACGGATGCGAGTCGTGGGTATTTGACCTGTTTATCTCACAACTGGCGGGCGATGTGGTTACTTATTGTTTCCCAGGTCCTGGCACCTATCATATCTGTCACTACGATTGCTGTGTCGATGCCAATGGCAACGTGAACTATCATGAAAGCTGTATTGATATTACCATCAACTGTGGTGCTCCATGTGTTGATCCGAATCAGATAGATCCTACCGCCATATGTACTCAGGAATACGAACCTGTGTGCGGTTGTAACGGTGTTACCTATCCGAACGCATGCTATGCATACTATTACGGAGGAGTGACATCATGGACTCCGGGCCCTTGTAATGCCACATGTTGTCTGCCGGACAACATTCTGGTTGCATCTTCAGATTCATGTTGCTACACATTCAGCCCTGCATTTGCGACAGGTTGTGCAAGCACCGGAATTGAATTCATGTGGGACTTCGGTGACGGCACCTTCAGCAACCTCGAAAACCCGACTCATTGCTACGCAAATAACGGAGTGTATCAGGTATGTCTCACAGCAACGTGCCCTGATGGAACTGCAGTGGTTGTTTGCACAACGGTAACAGCAAACTGTCAGCCATGTCCGCAGGATTGTGAGGTGTTTGCAGGATTTAATCAGTCTATAACAGGAAAGACTGTGTCCTTTGCCGACAATAGCAATGCCGGCTCAGGAACTACCATCACAGGATGGTTCTGGACCTTTGGTGATGGAACGTCGAGCACTAATCAGAATCCGGTGCATACCTATGCTGCCACGGGTGACTATGTTGTTTGCCTGACGGTGACCGGAGTGACTGCGGATGGAACAACATGCACAGACACTTACTGTTACGTGGTTGTGGTACCATGTGTAGGCGACCTGAATGCTGACGGTGTAGTGAACGTAGGTGATGTACTGATATTCCTTGCGGTCTACAACACAGTGTGTCCTTAAAAAGCTTCGATGCTAACCGGAACGGATGTTTCGGACTACAGGTGAAAGCCCCCGATCCATTGAGGATCGGGGGCTTTCTTTTTGGTTGTTGATTAGAATGAAGTTGCGGTCGCCAGATAGTTTCTGTCGAATGAAGTGCAACAAAAAACCCCGGACAGAGCCGGGGTTTTTTAAATCTATTTCGTAACGCTATCAGGCGTTGGCCTCTTCACGTTTAGCAACCAGATTCACGTAATCTTCGTTGCTTCCTACGATCATTTTCTGGAATCTGCGAACACCGCTACCAGCAGGGATTGGGTGACCTACGATAACGTTTTCCTTCAATCCGTTCAGGATATCTGTCTTCGCCTGGATGGCTGCCTCATTCAGAACCTTGGTGGTTTCCTGGAACGATGCAGCTGAGATCCACGATTCAGTTTGCAGAGAGGCGCGGGTAATACCCTGAAGCATTGGAATGGCGGTTGCCGGAACGGCGTCGCGGGTTTCCATAGGAGCGAGGTCTTTACGACGCAGCTGAGAGTTTTCATCCCTCATCTGGTGAGCCGTAATGATCTGTCCCTCCTTGTATCTCTCGCTACCACCTGCTGAGGTAACTACAACCTTTCCAAACAGACGGTCATTCTCCTCAATGAATTCAGCCTTGTCAGTTGAAGTTCCTTCGAGGAAGCGTGAGTCGCCAGGATCAGAGATCTGAACCTTACGCATCATCTGCCTTACGATAACTTCAAAGTGCTTGTCATTGATCTTTACACCCTGGAGTCGGTAAACTTCCTGGATTTCATTTACGAGGTATTCCTGAACCGCTGTTGGTCCCTGAATATCGAGAATGTCGCCAGGTGATACCGCTCCGTCGGAGAGAGGCATACCAGCCCTTACGAAGTCACCATCCTGAACCAGGATATGCTTCGACAGAGGAACGAGGTACTTATGCTCTTCGCCGGTACGGGCGCGTACGGTGATTTCGCGGTTACCGCGCTTCACTTTTCCGTATTCTACAATACCATCGATTTCGCTTACTACGGCCGGGTTCGATGGGTTACGTGCTTCGAACAATTCAGTAACCCTTGGCAGACCACCGGTGATGTCGCCTGCTTTACCAGACTGACGTGGGATCTTGGCCAGGATTGTACCCTTACCGATCTTATCTTTTTCCTTCACCACGATATGCGCTCCAACCGGAAGTGAATAAACCTTCACGACTTCTTTGCTACGGGTTACTTCGATGGCAGGGTTCTTCTTCTTGTCCTTGGTTTCAATGATTACAAACTCGGTAAATCCGGTTTGTTCGTCAACTTCGGCCTTGTATGTGATACCTTCTTCGATGGCGTCGAACTTGATCAATCCGTCCTCTTCTGAAATGATCAGAGAGTTGTAAGGATCCCAGTCGCAAATCACATCACCTTTTTTCACCATGGTTCCTGGCTTAAACCTGAGGTTTGAACCATAAGGAATATTGGATGTGGTGAGTGTTACGCCTGTCTTCTCGTCAACGATTTTGAATTCAGATGAACGCGAAACAACGATGAGTGTCATCTCGCCGGTATCACTGGCGCGCTCTACTGTACGGAGTTCGTCCACTTCGAGGATACCAGAGTACTTGGCGCGGATTTCGGCTTCAGAAACACCACCACCCGCGGCACCACCCGTGTGGAAGGTACGCAGGGTAAGCTGTGTTCCGGGTTCACCGATCGACTGTGCAGCAATTACACCCACAGCCTGTCCTTCCTGCACCAGACGGGCAGTTGAAAGGTCGCGACCATAACACTTGGCACATACACCACGCTTGCTTTCGCAAGTCAGTACCGAGCGGATTTCAACTTCTTCGATACCAGCCTGACCGATGGCCGCAGCCTGATCTTCCTGGATTTCTTCACCTGAAGAAACGATCAATTCTCCGCTCTCAGGATTGTAAACGTCGTGAACGCTTACACGTCCGAGGATTCTGTCTTCGAGCGTTTCAACTACTTCATCACTCTTCTTGAGGGCTGATGCTACCAGACCGCGCAGTGTGCCACAGTCGGTTTCGTTGATGATTACATCCTGTGCAACGTCAACAAGCCTTCGTGTAAGGTAACCGGCGTCGGCGGTCTTAAGAGCCGTATCGGCCAGACCTTTACGCGCACCGTGTGTTGAGATGAAGTACTCAAGGATCGAAAGACCTTCCTTGAAGTTCGCAAGGATCGGGTTTTCGATAATGTCCTGACCACCGGATGCGGCGCTCTTCTGAGGCTTGGCCATCAGACCTCGCATACCTGCGAGCTGACGGATCTGCTCTTTAGAACCCCTTGCACCAGAGTCGAACATCATGAAGATTGAATTGAAACCTTCCTGGTCACTCTTCAGGCGATCCATCAGAATGTTGGTCAGTTTCGAATTCGTATTGGTCCAGATGTCGATCACCTGGTTGTATCGTTCGTTATTGGTAATGAGACCCATGTTATAGTTCTCAAATACCTCGCTCACCTTGGTTGCAGCGTCGCCTACGAGTTTGTCTTTCTCGGCAGGAATAATTACGTCGCTCAGTTTAAAGCTGAGGCCACCGCGGAACGCCCAGTAGTAACCCATGTCTTTGATTTCATCCAGGAACTGAGCTGCACGGGCAATTCCGACAGTCTTCAGAATGAGAGCGATGATATCGCGGAGGGCTTTCTTGGTAAGTACCTGATTGAGGAATCCAACTTCCTTCGGCACCACGTTGTTGAAGATAACGCGACCGGCAGTAGTATCGAGAAGGCTTGTATTGCCATCGATATCTGTCCAGCGAACCTTGATGTGGGCGTGAAGATCGAGACGGCCTTCGTTGAAGGCTATCGTTACTTCTTCAGGAGAGTAGTAGGTCTTTCCTTCACCAAGTGCAGGGTGCGTTTCAGTACCCTTGCGTCCTTTGGTGATATAGTAAAGACCCAATACCATGTCCTGCGATGGTACAGTGATAGGAGCACCATTGGCAGGGTTAAGGATGTTGTGTGAAGCCAGCATCAGGAGCTGTGCTTCGAGAATGGCAGCACTTCCCAGAGGTACGTGCACAGCCATCTGGTCACCATCGAAGTCGGCGTTGAACGCTGTACATACGAGAGGGTGGAGCTGGATGGCCTTACCTTCGATAAGTTTAGGCTGGAAGGCCTGAATACCCAGACGGTGCAGGGTAGGGGCACGGTTCAGGAGAACCGGGTGTCCTTTCAGAACGTTTTCCAGGATGTCCCAAACAACGGCTTCTTTCTTATCAACGATTTTCTTGGCGCTCTTTACTGTCTTCACAATACCGCGCTCAATCATCTTGCGGATGATAAACGGCTTGAAAAGCTCGGCAGCCATTTCTTTTGGAAGACCACATTCGTGGAGCTTCATTTCAGGACCTACGACAATTACGGAACGGGCAGAATAGTCTACACGCTTACCGAGAAGGTTCTGACGGAAACGTCCCTGCTTACCCTTGAGAGAGTCAGAGAGAGATTTCAGAGGGCGATTGCTCTCTGTTTTTACCGCAGAAGACTTCCTTGAGTTATCGAAGAGAGAGTCAACAGCTTCCTGCAACATCCTCTTTTCGTTTCGAAGGATTACCTCAGGAGCTTTAATTTCCATGAGGCGCTTGAGACGGTTATTACGGATAATAACACGACGGTAAAGGTCATTGAGGTCAGATGTCGCGAATCGGCCGCCATCCAGTGGAACGAGAGGACGGAGTTCCGGTGGTATAACCGGAACTACTTTCACAATCATCCATTCCGGACGGTTTTCAATACGTGAGTTGGCATCGCGGAAAGCCTCAACTACCTGAAGGCGCTTGAGGGCTTCGTTCTTACGCTGCTGTGAAGTCTCTGTAGAAGCTTTGTGACGAAGATCGAATGAAGTGCTGTCCAGATCAAGACGGCTCAGCATTTCCACCAGGGCTTCAGCACCCATCTTGGCGAGAAACTTATTCGGATCCTTATCGTCCAGGTACTGGTTGTCCTTAGGCATTCTGTCAAGGGCATCCAGATATTCATCTTCGGTCAGGAAGTCATCCTTCTGATAAGCAACTCCTTCTGCGTTGGTGGCACCACCCGCGTTGATCACTACGTAGCGTTCGTAGTAAATGATCTGATCGAGCTTCTTGGTTGGAAGACCAAG
This sequence comes from Bacteroidota bacterium, assembly GCA_041170085.1. GTDB lineage: Bacteria > Bacteroidota > Bacteroidia > Flavobacteriales_D > Sanyastnellaceae > JAWXBG01. Next base: position 14,436 of record JBEAZL010000291.1, on the reverse strand, counting down.
GAGGTATCCGATTTTGTTCGGAAGTGAACGGAAGTACCAGATGTGTGCAACCGGAACGGTCAGGGTGATATGCCCCATGCGTTCGCGGCGAACTTTTTTCTCTGTTACCTCAACGCCACAACGGTCACAAACAATTCCCTTATATCGGATTCGCTTGTATTTACCACAATGGCATTCGTAGTCCTTTACCGGCCCGAATATTCTTTCGCAGAAAAGTCCATCGCGCTCCGGCTTATATGTCCGATAGTTGATGGTTTCCGGCTTGAGAACCTCACCATGTGAGCGCTCCAGAATATGTTCCGGAGACGCAAGGCTGATGGTGATCGATTTAAAATCGCTTGAAGGGCGTGCAAGCTTTTTATTCGCTGATAGCATATTTCGTTACTGTGTGAGTCTTGTTATGCAATTACTGTTTCACGTAGCAGTGCAGGTCTGGCCTGTATCAGATCAATTCTGATTGAGTGTTACATTCAGTCCGAGACCGCGCAATTCGTGCATCAACACGTTGAACGACTCAGGTATACCCGGTACAGGCATGTTCTCGCCTTTAACTATTGATTCGTATGCCTTGGCACGACCAATCACGTCGTCAGACTTAACAGTGAGAATTTCCTGGAGGATGTTCGCGGCACCGAATGCCTCGAGCGCCCACACTTCCATTTCACCGAAACGCTGACCACCGAACTGCGCTTTACCACCGAGCGGCTGCTGGGTGATGAGCGAGTACGGACCAATAGAACGGGCGTGCATCTTGTCATCAACCATGTGCGACAGTTTCAGCATATAAATTACGCCGACAGTTGCTGGCTGATGGAAGCGCTCTCCGGTTCCACCGTCGTAGAGGTAGGTAACACCAAAACGAGGGATACCTGCTTCATCGGTAAGTTGATTGATATTGTCGATAGTTGCACCGTCGAAGATAGGCGTGGCATATGTCCTGCCCATTTTCAATCCTGCCCAGCCCAATACAGTCTCATAGATCTGTCCCAGGTTCATACGCGATGGTACCCCGAGCGGGTTAAGTACGATGTCAACAGGAGTTCCGTCAGCGAGGAAAGGCATGTCTTCGTCGCGCACGATACGTGCAACGATACCCTTGTTTCCGTGACGACCGGCCATCTTGTCACCAACCTTCAGCTTGCGCTTCTGGGCAACGTACACTTTGGCGAGTTTCACGATACCTGCTGGCAGTTCATCACCAACGGTCAGCTGGAATTTCTTCCTCTTGTAAGCACCGAGAAGCTCGTTGTACTTCAGGTTGAAATTGTGAACGCAACGCTTGATGAGGTCGTTCACGGGCTGATCCTTCGTCCAGCCATCGGCATTGACTACGCTGTAGTCGATGGTTGACAGGGCCTTGGCAGAGAACTTGGTTCCCTTCTTAATCTGTTCTTCCTTATAGAAGTTGAAAACTCCCTGACAAGTAGCATCCTTCAGGATGGTCATGAGTTTATCTACAAGCACCTTTTTCAGGTCTGCAACTTCTTTCTCGTGTTCCTTATCCAGCGCTTCAACGATAGCTTTTTCGTTGGTCTTCACCGGCTTCTTATCCTTGATGGTACGCGAGAAGAGTTTCTTGTCGATTACCACACCAGTAACTGAAGGCGGAACTTTCAGAGATGCATCCTTAACGTCACCAGCCTTGTCACCAAAGATGGCACGGAGGAGTTTCTCTTCCGGAGTCGGATCAGTTTCTCCTTTTGGAGTGATCTTACCTACGAGAATATCGCCTTCCTTGATCTCAGCACCGATGCGGATAATTCCGTTTTCGTCGAGATCCTTGGTGGCTTCCTCACTCACGTTAGGGATATCAGAAGTAAGTTCTTCAATACCGCGCTTGGTATCACGAACCTCAACTGTGTATTCATCAACGTGAATCGAAGTGAAAATGTCTTCGCGAACAACTCGCTCAGAGATTACAATCGCGTCCTCGAAGTTGTATCCTTTCCACGGCATGAAGGCCACTTTCAGGTTTCTTCCGATAGCGAGTTCACCGTCTTTGGTGCTGTAGCCTTCCACCATGATTTGACCTTTGGTAACCTTGTCGCCTTTTGCCACGATAGGGCGGAGGCTCATTACGGTACTCTGGTTGGTCTTGGTGAACTTGGTGATATCATAAGTCTTGAGCGGACTGTCGAAGCTTACCAGTTCGTCCACGTCATTGCGCTTGTAGCGAATGTGAATTTCACGTGCATCAACATACTCAACAACTCCTTCGCCCTCTGCTGTGAGCAGAACACGTGAGTCTTCAGCTACCCGCTTCTCGAGACCGGTACCAACAATCGGAGCTTCAGGCACCATGAGAGGTACTGCCTGACGCATCATGTTAGATCCCATGAGTGCGCGGTTGGCGTCATCGTGCTCCAGGAATGGAATCAAAGATGCCGCTATCGATGCAATCTGATTGGGAGCGATGTCCATCAGATGGAGGTCTGTAGGCTGAACAATAGGGAAGTCACCTTCGAGACGGGCCTTCACTGTTCCTGTCTGGAACTTACCGCTATTGTCTATTTGTGCGTTCGCCTGAGCGATTACCTGTTCGTTTTCATCCTCCGCAGAAAGGTATGTGATGGAGTCGTTGCTCAGCAGAGCCTTACCATTTTCAACCTTGCGGTATGGAGTTTCAATGAATCCCAGCCTGTTCACTTTCGCAAATACGCAGAGAGAAGAGATCAGACCGATGTTTGGTCCTTCAGGTGTCTCAATGGTACAGAGCCTTCCGTAGTGGGTGTAGTGAACGTCGCGGACTTCGAATCCGGCGCGTTCGCGGGAAAGACCACCAGGGCCAAGGGCAGACATCCTTCTCTTGTGAGTAACCTCACTCAGAGGGTTCGTCTGGTCCATGAACTGTGACAGCTGGTTCGTTCCGAAGAATGAATTGATCACAGAAGACAGAGTCTTCGCATTGATCAGGTCGATCGGTGTGAACACTTCATTGTCGCGAACGTTCATACGCTCGCGGATGGTGCGCGCCATACGGGCAAGACCAACGGCAAACTGGTTGTACAGCTGCTCACCTACGGTACGAACACGACGGTTGGAGAGGTGGTCGATATCGTCCACATCAGCCTTGGAGTTTACAAGCTCAATCAGATACTTGATGATCGAGATGATATCTTCCTTGGTCAGTGTGCGCTGAGTGTCGTTCACGTTCAATCCGAGTTTACGGTTGATACGGAAACGGCCTACTTCACCGAGGTCATATCGCTGTTCAGAGAAGAACAGTTTATCGATAACGCCGCGGGCGGTTTCGAGATCCGGTGGCTCAGCGTTACGAAGCTGACGGTAGATGTATTCTACCGCTTCTTTTTCAGAGTTTGAAGTGTCCTTCTGAAGTGTATTATAAATAATGGCAAAGTCAGCTGCATTGGTCTCTTCCTTGTGCAGGATGATACTCTTAGCGCCGCTTTCCACAATCATGTCGATGTGATGATCCTCGAGAACGGTTTCGCGGTCCATAACCACTTCGTTACGCTCGATGGATACTACTTCACCGGTATCTTCATCCACGAAGTCTTCAATCCATGTGCGGAGAACGCGGGCGGCGAGACGGCGACCCAGAACGCGCTGGACACCGGCTTTGCTCACCTTCACTTCTTCAGCGAGGTTGAATATTTCGAGGATCTGACGGTCACTCTCAAAGCCAATGGCCCTGAGGAGAGTGGTTACGGGAAGCTTTTTCTTACGGTCGATATACGCGTACATCACGTTGTTGATGTCCGTCGCAAATTCGATCCATGAACCCTTGAACGGGATGATACGTGCCGAATACAGCTTGGTACCGTTGGCGTGGCGGCTTTGGCCGAAGAACACACCCGGAGAACGGTGAAGCTGGGAAACGATTACACGCTCAGCGCCGTTGATCACGAAAGAACCGCGTGGAGTCATGTATGGGATTGTTCCCAGGTATACATCCTGCACGATGGTTTCAAAATCTTCGTGTTCGGGGTCGGTGCAATACAGTTTAAGTTTTGCCTTCAAAGGCACGCTGTATGTCAGACCACGCTCAATGCACTCAGCGATGGTGTATCGCGGAGGGTCAATGAAGTAGTCCAGGAACTCCAGTACGAACTGGTTCCGGGTATCGGTGATAGGGAAGTTCTCTGCAAATACCTTGTAGAGACCCTCGTTGATTCGGTTTTCGGGATTGGTTTCGAGCTGGAAAAATTCGCGGAATGATTCCAACTGAATTTCCAGGAAGTCGGGATAATCGAACGAGCCCTTGCTAGAAGAGAAGCTCGCCCTTTCAGGTTTTTTCAGCGTTGCCACGGCGTTAATGTCGTTTTTACTGAGGGTTTATTTTAAACACCGCACTCCGTCGTAAAGGCGGAGGGCTAAAAACAGGTCAAGGCCTGCCCCCCGGTGTCACCGGAGGGAGGCCTGATCCGTATGAAATGAAGTGATATTACTTGATCTCAACTTCTGCTCCTGCTTCTTCAAGTTGTGTTTTCAAAGCGTTTGCTTCGTCTTTGGTAACACCTTCCTTGAGAGGGGCTGGAGCCTTGTCAACAACATCCTTCGCTTCCTTCAGTCCGAGACCGGTGAGGTCTTTAACCAGTTTCACAACAGCGAGCTTGTTAGCACCGCCGCTCTTCAGGATTACGTCGAATGAAGTCTTCTCTTCAGCAGCAGCACCGCCGCCGCCGCCGGCAGGAGCAGCAACTGCAACTGCAGCAGCAGCAGGCTCAATACCGTATTCGTCTTTAAGGATTTTGGCAAGTTCGTTAACCTCTTTTACTGTCAGGTTTACGAGGCTTTCAGCCATTGCTTTCAAATCAGCCATTATTAGTGATTTTTAAAAGGTTGTACTTAATTGAAATTTTTGTTTTATGCATTGCGCTCTTCGAGCGTCTTCACCACTCCGGCAATGGTCGTTCCGCCGCTTTGCAGGGCCGAAACAACATTGCGTGCAGGAGACTGGAGCAACGACACCAGATCGCCGAGCAATTCTTCTTTGCTCTTGATCGAAACGAGTGCCGGAAGCTGATCGTCGCCTACATAACAATCCTCCATGATGTATGCTGCCTTCAGGAGCGGCTTCGGGTGCTTGGCGCGGAAATCCTTGATCAATCGTGCAGGAACATTTCCAACCTCAGCCAGCATCAAAGACGTATTGCCTTTGAGTGCAGGGTAGAGGGGGCTGTAATTCTTGCCTTCGATATTTTCAAGGGCTTTTTTCAGAAGCTTGTTTTTTACAACACGCATTCTGATTCCGGCCTTGAAGCACTCACGTCGCAGGGAACTCGTTGCGGCAGCATCCAGAGCCGATGTATCAGTCAGATAGAACACTTCCGTAGAAGCGATCATTTCCGTGATCTCGGCTATTTCCTGTTGTTTTTCTTCTCTGGTCATTTGCTTTCTCTTTACAGTAAATGATGCTTAGTTCGCAACTCCCCTGGTTTCAACCTTTACTCCCGGGCTCATAGTAGAGCTTACAGAAATGCTTTGGATATATGTACCCTTCGCAGCTGACGGCTTGAGCTTCACCAGAGTCTGGATCAACTCGCTTGCATTTTCAGCAAGCTTTTGTGCATCGAATGACACCCTTCCGATGGAAGCGTGAACGATACCAGCCTTATCAACTTTGAAATCGATATTACCCGCTTTCTTTTCAGCTACTGCCTTGCCAACATCCATGGTAACAGTTCCGGTCTTAGGGTTCGGCATGAGTCCGCGTGGACCCAGGATACGTCCCAGAGCACCTACCTGTCCCATAACGCTGGGTGTGGTAATAATAACGTCAATGTCGGTCCATCCGCCTTTGATCTTCTCGATGTAGTCGCTCAGACCAACGTGATCTGCACCAGCTGCTTTGGCATCTGCTTCCTGATCAGGAGAACAGAGCACCAGCACACGAACATTTCTACCTGTTCCGTGTGGCAGAGATACGGTACCACGTACCATCTGATTCGACTTCTTTGGATCAACGCCGAGACGAACAGCGATGTCGACAGAGGCGTCGAACTTCGTTGTGGTGATATTCTTCACCAATGCAACCGCCTCATTCAGTCCATAGGATTTCTCCGGCTGAATTTTGCTGAGGGATGCTTTACGGTTTTTGCTGATTGTTCCCATTGTTCAAATCCTCGAGATTAATAAGGGCGTTCTCCGGTTATGGTGATACCCATGCTCCTTGCAGTACCAGCGATCATGCTCATAGCACTTTCGATAGTAAAGCAGTTGAGATCGGGCATCTTGTCTTCTGCAATTGTGCGAACCTGTTCCCAGGTTACGCTGCCTACTTTCTGCCTGTTTGGTTCAGCGGCCCCTTTCTTGACCTTTGAAACTTCGAGCAGTTGTATTGCAGCAGGTGGGGTCTTGATGATAAAATCGAACGACTTGTCCGTGTATACCGTAATCAAAACCGGAAGCACTTTACCCGGCTTATCCTGGGTTCTGGCATTGAACTGCTTACAGAACTCCATGATGTTCACCCCTTTCGAACCGAGAGCCGGTCCGATTGGAGGTGCAGGGTTGGCTGCTCCACCTTTCACTTGCAGCTTGACAAATCCAGCTACTTCTTTCGCCATATCTGTTTGTTTTTATCTGAGTTGTGTGGTGTTCAATGGGAAGCGAAGCGTAACATTTTTAGGTGTTACATTGTCCACCACAACGTTTTTATTCTTTTTCTACCTGCATATAGCTGAGTTCAACAGGCGTTTTGCGTCCGAAGATCTTCACCATCACCTTCAGTTTCTTCTTCTCTTCGTTGATCTCTTCGATCACTCCGCTAAACGTATTGAACGGTCCATCTATAACCTTAACATTCTCACCTACCACATAAGGTACGTGCAATTCTTCACCACTTTCGGCAAGTTCATCGACCTTACCCAGGATCCGATTCACCTCAGAAAGCCTGAGCGGAATCGGTTCACCTTTCTTCTCGGCACCCAGAAAACCAATTACATTGGATATATTCCGGATGATGTGAGGAATCTCGCCAATCAGGGCAGCCTCAACTAACACGTAACCAGGGAGATAACTTCTCTCCTTGCTTACTTTTTTTCCATTGCGCATCTGGAATACCTTCTCAGTCGGGATCAAAACCTGCGCAACATAGTCCTGAAGACCGCGCGCCTTGATCTCGCTCTCAATGTATTCCTTTACCTTCTTCTCCTTACCGCTTATGGCACGTACTACGTACCATTTTTTTTCTATATCGCTCATGGTTGCCTGCGTTGAACCTTCCTGAGCAATCAGGTCAGGATTGCGTAAATGAAACCTACCATGCCCTTCCAGAATGAATCTGCAGTTCCGGAAACTCCAAAAATGAAGTCCATCAGAAATACAGCTACAGTCAGGATGAGAACAGCTACAAACACCAGAACTGTACTCTCCTGAAGTTCCCTCCAGGTGGGCCAGGTCACCTTGTGAACCAGCTCGGAGTAAGATTCCTGTAAAAATGTTGTTATGCCTGCCATGTTATTCTCTTTGTTGCACGGGCACCTGGATTCGAACCAAGATCAACGGTTTTGGAGACCGCTATTCTACCATTGAACTATGCCCGTAGACCTATTTTCCTTAAAACGTGAAAGTGAAGGTGGGTGCTTCCGAGGAAGTTCCCCACCTTCACATATTTTCGATCAAGCTTTATTACTTGATAATTTCAGTTACCTGACCCGCACCTACGGTACGACCTCCTTCGCGGATAGCGAAACGGAGACCCTTGTCCATAGCGATCGGAGCGATCAGCTTCACGGTGATAGTCACGTTATCTCCAGGTACAACCATTTCGCGGCCGGCTTCGAGACTGATCTCTCCGGTTACGTCAGTTGTACGGAAGTAGAACTGAGGACGGTACTTGTTGTGGAATGGAGTGTGACGTCCACCTTCTTCTTTCTTCAGTACGTAAATCTCAGCCTTGAACTCAGTGTGAGGAGTGATAGAACCTGGCTTGGAAATTACCATACCACGACGGATATCCGACTTTTCAATACCGCGGAGCAGGAGACCTACGTTGTCACCAGCTTCACCACGGTCAAGAATCTTGCGGAACATCTCTACCCCTGTGCAGGTTGACTTCAGTTTCTCTTCGTTGAAACCGATGATATCAACTTCGTCACCGGTGTTGATTACACCGCGCTCGATACGACCAGTTGCTACAGTACCACGACCAGTGATCGTGAATACGTCTTCAACTGACATCAGGAATGGCTTTTCGTTGTCACGAGGAGGAATTGGAATCCACTCGTCAACAGCCTTCATAAGTTCACGTACGGTATCAACCCACTTTGGCTCGCCGTTCAGTGCACCGAGTGCAGAACCACGAACAACAGGAGTGTTGTCGCCATCATATTCGTAGAAGCTCAGAAGCTCGCGGATTTCCATCTCAACGAGGTCGAGAAGTTCCGGATCGTCAACCATATCCACTTTGTTCATGAATACAACGATACGTGGAACACCTACCTGACGTCCGAGGAGGATGTGCTCGCGGGTCTGTGGCATTGGTCCGTCAGTGGCAGCTACCACGAGGATAGCACCGTCCATCTGGGCAGCACCAGTTACCATGTTCTTAACGTAGTCAGCGTGACCTGGACAGTCAACGTGTGCGTAGTGACGGTTAGCCGTCTGGTATTCTACGTGTGCGGTGTTAATGGTAATACCGCGCTCTTTTTCTTCAGGGGCGTTGTCGATAGACGAGAAGTCCCTTTTTTCTGCGAGACCATCACCTGCAAGTACTGTAGTGATAGCAGCGGTGAGAGTGGTTTTACCATGGTCAACGTGACCAATAGTTCCAATGTTCACGTGGGGTTTGGAACGGTCAAATGTTTCCTTAGCCATGTTTGTCGATTTTTGTGTGTTGTTTTATCTCTGGTTAATGAATGTGCCTCATCAATATTTTGCTTCCCCTCTTCACTTCCCGCTGCTAACTTCCGCTTGAGCCGTTGACGGGAATTGAACCCGTGGCCTCTTCCTTACCAAGGAAGTGCTCTACCCCTGAGCTACAACGGCTTGTACGTTCCCCGGGATTTTTATCTCCCGAACCCGCGGGCCATATGCCTTTGGATCTGTTCTGTATTCGCTCAGACGCGGTGTTCTATATTACCGTCAGGAAAGTCCCTGATGGGTGGCAGTCGGTCTTCCGACCGACTTTCGCCTCTGGCACCGGTCAACCGATGGTCAACCGAAATCCTTTGGCCTGGGCTCCACATTGCCCTGGAGCGGGAGACGAGGCTCGAACTCGCGACATTTAGCTTGGAAGGCTAATGCTCTACCAACTGAGCTACTCCCGCTTGGATATTCCCTCACAAAGTGGGTTGTGGGGAGAACAGGATTCGAACCTGTGAAGGTGTAAACCAACAGATTTACAGTCTGTCCTCGTTGGCCGCTTGAGTATCTCCCCAATATCCTAAAAATGACATGAGCCGGTGGAGGGATTCGAACCCCCGACCAGCTGATTACAAATCAGCTGCTCTGGCCAGCTGAGCTACACCGGCGAACCCACGTCTGTCAATGAACACAGAACAAAAAAACACCCCTGTCCAAAAAACAGGGGTGCAAATGTAGTTAAGGAAGTGTTCTGTGCAACAATGGCAGAAAAAAAATCTGTCAGAGTTTCATTGTTTTTGTTCTGTGCTTCTCAATTTGCCTGCGCAACGCGTCCAAAGCCTCATCCGTAGCCTCCTCAAAACTACTGCACTGCTTGCGGGCAAACAGATCGGTACCGGGGATCGATAATTTTATTTCTGTGATTTTATTTTCTTTTACATCCGACTTGTCAAGCCTCAGGAATACCTCGCCCCGGGTGATACGGTCGTGAAACTGGCTGAGTTTATTCATTTTTTCTTCAATGAAACTGATCAGCTTGACGTCTGCGTCGAAATGAATGCTCTGAACTAGTACCTGCATACTCTTTAAGCTTTTAATGGGTTAGTACTGAATCTATGAACGGGGATGCATCCTGGAATGGATATCCCTTAATTTTTCTATGGAATTGTGTGTGTAAATCTGTGTCGCCGCCAAGCTGCTGTGCCCCAGGATTTCTTTGATAACATTGAGGTCTGCTCCGTGATTCAGCATATGAGTGGCAAACGTGTGTCGCAATACGTGTGGACTTTTCTTGCGAAGGGTGGTTATGCCCGAAAGATATCGCTTTACCGCGAGATAGACCACAGATTCGGTCACTTTTTTTCCGCGGTTCGACAGAAATACCCAGTCTTCTGTGACCACTTCAAATTCTTTTCGGGCATGTTCACGAAGCTGTCTGATCGACGACAGAATCTCTTTTGAAACCGGCACGTACCTCATCTTGTTTCTTTTCCCGAGTACCTTGAGTTGTAACAGCGACTCATCCACATCTGAGGTCTTCAGATGAATAAGCTCTGATCGCCTTATACCTGTCTCGTATAAAAGGGTTACGATAAGCTTGTCGCGATATTCAGCGTATGACCGGGGCTGCTCGTCTGCGCTCTGGTAGAGCTGTGAAATTTTACTCTCTTCCACAAAAACGGGAAGTCGGCGGGCTTTTTTCGGCTTCGATACGCCTTTGGCCGGATTGTGTGCCAATTGACCGGTACGCATCTGAAAGCGGTAAAATGAATGAAGCGCTGAAACCTTTCTCTGAACTGACGCGGGCGACAGCCCCCGTTCCACCAGACCCGCTACCCACGATCTGACCACAGGGGTATTGACCGAGCCGGCATCCGAAATACTGTACTCTTCCTCGCAGAACACTGAAAATTGAAGCAGATCGTTGCGATATGCTTCAACGGTATGCAATGAACTCCTTTTTTCGGAGATGAGGTAGTCTAAATAGGGGTCAAAATTCACGTAATAAAAAAGGGTGAGATTTCAGCTTAAACTGAAATCTCACCCCTGATATTGTCAACAAAGGGATGTTCTTACTTCTCTGACTCGCGAAGATGATTCACAAACACAGCGTGCTTGATCTCTTCACGGCGACGTACGCTCTTCTTAGTGTACGACTGACGCGCGCGCAGGGCCTTCAGGACACCTGTCTTTTCGAACTTCTTCTTGAACTTCTTCAGTGCGCGATCGATGCTTTCGCCTTCTTTAACCGGAATAATGAGCATGTTTCTTTCCTTATTTGGGGGTGCGAAAATAGCAAGAGTTTTGTTTCTTACAACCTATTACTTCAAAATTTCTCTCGAAATCACAAGTTTTTGTATTTCGGAGGTTCCCTCTCCGATTGTACAGAGCTTGGAATCACGGTAAAACTTTTCTACCGGGAAATCTTTGGTATATCCGTAGCCGCCAAAAATCTGAACAGCGTCGGTCGATACCCGCACAGCCACTTCCGATGAGTAGTACTTGGCCATAGCTCCTTCTACGGTTACTTTTTGCTTGTTATTCTTTTTCCAGGCAGCGTGATGCAGAAGTAATTCTGATGCCTCGATTTCTGTTGCCATATCGGCCAGCTTGAATGCAATGGCCTGGAAACTTGAAATGGGCTTGCCGAACTGCTCGCGCTCCTTGGAGTACTTCAGTGCAGCTTCATAGGCACCTTTGGCAATTCCGAGCCCGAGTGCTCCAATGGAAATCCTGCCTCCATCCAGAATTTTCATGGCCTGACGAAACCCTTCTCCGGGATTACCCAACACCTGACTTTCGTGCACGCGACACTGGTCAAATATGAGTTCTGCAGTTTCAGAAGCCCTCATACCGAGTTTATTCTCTTTCTTGCCGCCACTGAAACCGGGAGTGCCCCTTTCTATCACGAATGCCGTGATTCCGTCAGAGTCCAGCAATTCACCTGTCCGGGCAAGAACTACGGCCACATCTCCTGAAATGCCATGGGTAATCCAGTTCTTGGTTCCGTTAAGAACCCAGTGGTCGCCATCCTTTACGGCAGTGCACTTCATGCGCATGGCATCGCTGCCGGTATTGGCCTCCGTGAGACCCCACGCCCCGATCCACTGACCAGAGGCCAGTTTCGGAAGGTACTTCTTTCTTTGTTCCTCGTTGCCGAATTCATAAATATGGTTCGTGCAAAGGGAGTTGTGAGCAGCAAGTGAAAGGCCAATAGATCCGCAGACTTTAGACACTTCTTCAATCACGGTGATGTACTCGTGATAGCCAAGTCCGCTTCCGCCATATTGCTCAGGAATCACCACGCCCATGAGGCCCAGTTCACCCATCCGGTGAAAGAGGTCTTTCGGAAAGTGTTGATTTTCGTCCCACTCCATAATATTTGGACGGATTTCGCGCTCGCAGAAATTACGAACCGTTTCGGCAATCATCTTTTGGTTTTCTGTTGGAGCGAAGTTCATGGGACTTGTTTTATCGTTTGAACAACCCTGCGGTTGCAAGGTTCTAAAGGTTGGCAAAGGTATGCACAGGGAGGCCAAAGTGGTCCAGTCGCTTTTTGCCCCCCAGAAAGTCAAGTGACATGATGAATGAGAAGCCACAAACTTCACCTCCGCATGACTGAATTAATTGGGCAGCTGCATCAGCAGTGCCGCCGGTAGCCAGAACATCATCGTGGATCAGAATCCTTTGCCCGGGTCTAATGCTGGATTCGTGAACCTCCAGAATGCCAGTGCCATATTCCAGCGTGTACTCTATGTGTCGGGTTTTTCGAGGCAGTTTCCCTTTTTTTCTCAGAAGAATAAAAGGAACCTGAAGCTCCAGGGCCAACGCCATTCCAAACAGAAAGCCTCTGCTTTCCATGCCGGCAATTCCGCCAATTTGCATCTTCGAAAACTCCGCAGCCATGCATTTAATCATGGACAAGGCTAAAGCGGGATGTTCGAAAACAGGTGTAACGTCCTGAAATGATATACCGGGCTGAGGAAAATCTTTTACCTCAATAATGGTTCGCATCAATTCATCGTGAATTGCCTGGTAGTTGGGAAATGGGTTTTGCATCCGTAATTCTTGCGGACGCAAATAAAGGCATCAGAAGGGCAGATAGGGAAGGAGTTTGATGATTTCTGAATCGGAGAGCATGGCAGCCTGCTTTATCTGCTCTGCAGAGACATATGGACCATGCTTTTCGCGCCAGGCGGCCAATGTCCGGATCTGTGTTTTATTGAGATAGGGATGATTGAAATGTGTTTCGTCGAATCCATTGACATCAATTTTTTTCCATGTTCCGGCCTTTACCTGCACATGAGGTTTTATGATGTCAAAGGTTTCTGGTTTAAGTCCTTTCACTTCACGAATCTGCTCCAGGTCGTAAAATCCGCCCAGCCTGTTTCGGTATTCCACAATCTTTCGGGCGAAATAAGAGCCTATCCCGGGAAGCAATTTCAACTCCGCAGTATCTGCTGTATTGATATCTATAATCAGAGATTCTGACTGCTTTACCTCGTTGGGTATCCCCGTATAGTCTCTCTTTTCAAGGCTATCCGGGAGGTCAAGAAATGGAGATATATTTTCGAATGTTGATGTATCAATGATTTTGATCTTCAGCAGATCTTTTCTGGAGCGAAGCTGTCCGCCGGATTTAAGGTACTTCACAACGGTATTGGCCTGCTTGCGGTCCAGTCCATAATTCATCCATGTCTTAAGCGATGCAGTATCCGGATTGAAAAGGGGTCGCATGGGGAGCTCACTGATTTCTGTTCTTTTGAAGTTCTCATTCCCGACGGAAAGTTGCTCCTGATCAGTACTTGTCAAGGGCACACCGCTCACAGAAGCCATCCAGCTCTGATATATAGCCAGGTTATCGGGAGTTTCTTTCGACGACAGCAAGGGAAGTATGATGCGGAACACCACGCTCGCCGCCATGAGCAGAGCCAGCCACAAAATTCCCTTTCGCGCTGATTCATGAAAATAGAAAAGGTCCTTCAGTTGCTCACTCAGTTTCATCTGACCAAGCTATCATTTGCGGCTGCAGAGAAGGGTTCGAATTCCAAATTTTGGAATCCGGAGGAAAACGGCTGACGGCTATTTGTAGCGCTTGATCACACCAGATTTCAAATCTGCCAGATATTGCTTCAAGTCGGCGCGAACCTCCGGGGCTAATATCAGGAGGCCGATAATATTCGGAAACGCCATGCCCAGTATCATGCTGTCAGAGAAGTCCAAAACTGCTCCGAGACTTGCTGAACTGCCCATTGCCGTGAAGCAGATGAACAGGAACTGGAAGGTGAGGTGCGACTTTCTGCTTTCTCCGAAGATGTATCCCCATGATTTCAGGCCATAATATGACCATGATATCATCGTGCTATAGGCAAAACAGAAAATGGCAATCATCAGAACCCAGTTGAACCATGGGAAATGACTGGTGAATGCAGCATTCGTCAGGGCCGTTCCATTGAGACCATGAGCATCAGCACCGTAGCCTGAGAAAATAATCACCAGGGCGGTCATGGTACAGACCACCACGGTGTCGATGAATGGTTCAAGCAGAGCAACAATCCCTTCGCTCACTGGCCTTTCTGTCTTGGATGCGGAGTGCGCAATGCTCGCTGAACCTACGCCTGCTTCATTCGAGAAGGCAGCCCTTCGGAATCCCCAGATCATAACCCC
>JBEAZL010000290.1:0-3121 GCA_041170085.1 Bacteroidota bacterium | reverse complement strand
TGCGTTGGATATGTTTGAATGGCTTATTCATCCTGGCCTTCAGCGCTGTCCTCCATGGCGCGTTCTACAAGTTTCGGGTTGATTTCCTTTTTGGTGTTTGCCCCCATTTTTTTCAGCAGTTCTGTCTTTCTGACAAGATTGCCCGGACCTTCGCTCAACTTCTTCATCGCCTCGGTGTATTCATCCTTGGCATTGTCAAGTCTGCGTCCGAGGTCAATCATGTTCTGGGTAAAGCCTGCAAATTTTTCATAGAGCTTCCCGGCCTCTGTGGCTATTTGCTCGGCATTCCTGGTTCTTTTTTCCTGTGTCCAGATGGAAGCCACGGTTCGAAGTGTGGCGAGAAGTGTGGTGGGCGAAGTGATAACAATATGCTTGTCCCAGGCCGTTGTGAAGAGATTAGGGTCTTCCTGCATGGCGAGTGAAAACGCTGCTTCAATCGGCATGAAGAGGAGCACGAAATCAGGGGTGTTAAGTCCTTGTGCCGTTTCATACTTCTTCTCGCTCAACAACCTGATATGACTTCTCACCGAATCTGCATGAGATTTCTGTTGCTTGCTCCTCTCTTCATCTGTAGATGCCGAGATGTATGCTTCATAGGCTACAAGGCTCACCTTGGAGTCGATGATGATGTGTTTGTTCTCGGGTAAAACGACCAGAACATCCGGCTTGATTTCTTTGTCATCAGCGCTCATGAATTTGCGCTGCGTGAAATACTCGCGACCTTCTTCAAGTCCAGACCTTTCCAGAATTTTTTCAAGAATCAGTTCACCCCAGTTACCCTGCATCTTGTTGTCGCCTTTCAGCGCGGTAGTCAGGTTGATGGCATCGTCGCTCAATTGCTTGCTAAGCTCAGCGAGCTTGTCCAGCCTGTCGGTTATGCGCGCCCGCTGAACATTCTCGGTTTGATATACTTCTTCAACCTTGGCCTGAAACTGCTGAAGGCGATCTTTCAGGGGATTGAGTAATATGTCGATCTGATTCTTGTTTTGTGCAGCGAATTTCTCCGACTTCTCTTCAAATATCCTGTTCGCGAGATTTTGAAATTCGCGTTGCATCTCTTCGCGCAGACGAACCATACTGGCTTCCTGTTCGGCTAATCGCTCTTTAAGGTTTTCAGCCTGCTGATTGGCGGCCGAGTGCAGACGGATTTGTTCTTCCTTTTGCTGACGCAGGGTATTGATTTCATCTTTAAGGTCCTGCCGGATACGTTCGCTTTCCTGAAGCAGAGCCGGGTTAGGTGCAGATGCATTGTTTCTGAGACGTGCAAAAAGATATCCGATAGCAATACCAGCGAGAAGAGATATGATGATAATGATGTAATCCATGCGATGCGAAGGTACTTGTGTCAGAATGTATTTCTGAAACCAAATCCAATCTTTCCGTTGCGGATCAGAATGGGATTGTCGAACTGACTTCCGAGTCCGTATGTGAAGGTAAATATTCCCGCTCTTGTCTCGAAGTTCACGCCTGCACCAAATCCAATGGGCGTGTCGGTTGTAAAGCCGGAAGGGTCGCGTCGCTCATACCACGCCTGATCTCCGAAAAATAAAAGGTTCGAATTCCGGTCAAGAAGAATTCTGTACTCAATGGAAGCTACACCATATGAGGATGCGAAAATGGATTCCTCATCAAAGCCGCGGAGAGTACGTATTCCACCGATTCGGTACATTTCATTGGTATAGATCACCGGACTTTCCAGCATTCCACCACCAAAGCCAAGCCTGATAGTCTGACGTTTGAAAGTCTTGATATACCCTTCCGCAGACAGGTTGATGCGGTATTGCTCATAGGCTGTAGTGACACTCTCTGATCCGCCTGGTCGGGCATCCTTTCGTCCGGCTGCTCCTTCGAGAGACAAGCTCCAGCCTTTCAGAGGATTCAGCCTGTAGTCCAGTTTTTCCAGTTTTATGGCCACACCATACATGGTAGAGTTGATGTTGGCCAGCACTCCTGCCGTGGAGAAATTGTTCAGCTGATTGAATGCATTCTTTTCTACAAAGACTTTCACGTGCTGCGGACCACCCAGGAAGTGCATCAGTGCCAGAGAGGTTTTCAGCTGTGTGAAACTGGAATCGCGTCTGAATACTTCGAGATTTCCCTCAGTACCTAAAGGCAGCCCGGCTATGTATGGAATAAGCAGACGCAGTTTCAAATCCTGTGTCTGTGGTTGAAGTTTTCTCCAGTTCAGGTAGAATTCTTCACCACCGTTAACACTGTTCACCAGGTTTAACTCCAGGTCTCCGGTAATATTGGTTTTTCCGGTTGCTTCGTTAGGTTGTATACCCAGTATCCCGCTGAAGAAATTGGCGTTTTTCTTTTCGGTGTAGAGATAGAATGATGCTTTACCTTTTCTGAAAAGGACTTCCGGTGGCTTGGTGAGCCTGACAAAGGGTATTTCCGCAGTTTTCGCAGCCAGTGATCTGAACCAGCTTTCATCATACGGCATTCCTTTCCGGAAGCGCAGATAGTGACGCAGGTAATTGCCACCATGCTTTCCATCGCCGCGTATGATGAGGCTGTCCATGGAAAAAAATGGACCTCTGTTCAGCTCAAGATCACAATAAAATACTGAGTCAGCTACGTATTCAACCGCCGGATTGACGCTTGCAAAGGGATATCCGTTATTTTCCTCTTTGCTTATCAGTTGTTCTGCAGTCCTTCCAACATCGCCGAAATCACTTGATGATAACTGATTGGCAAACTGAAGCGAATCAACCGTTCTCACCACAAGACTGTATCTTTTTCCGCGTTCGATTCGAATGTTTAGTGTCTGGCCGCTCCATGAAGTATCGAGGGTTGCATTGAGGTAGCCCTCAGTTATCAGTTCTGAGTAGATCCGGTCAGCAGACCGGGAAGCCAATTCGCGGGTATCGAACTTCCGGGAGCTGAGTCCGGAGAAGGAGTCGTCGCCCGTTATCAGGGTTTGGAATGTTTGTCCGAAGGCCGGAAATACCAGACTCATCAAGGCCATGAAAGCGATGATTCTGAATTGATAACCGTACCAGCTATGACTATTCGGCTTCAATCCTCTGTGAATAACTATTTATAATAATTTCATTCAAACCTTCATGTGTCTTTGGGCGTGTAACTCCTAATTTTGGCGAATAAAGCATTCAGAATG
>JBEAZL010000289.1:0-3467 GCA_041170085.1 Bacteroidota bacterium | reverse complement strand
ATGCAGGGAGTTCTTCTCGACAAGCACTCCATTGTGGTAGCATATGACTACAAGCGAGGTGAACCCAGAAAGAAATACTCCAGGATACCTGATCCTGAAGCAGGTGATTGTATCGATTGTCATGAATGCGTTCGTGTTTGTCCTACAGGTATAGATATTCGTCACGGAACTCAGCTCGAGTGCACCAATTGCACTGCCTGCATTGATGCCTGCGATATGATCATGGACAAGATCGATAAGCCACGTGGTCTCGTTCGCTATGCTTCAGAGTACACGATAAGAACCGGCAAAAAACTTGGGTGGACCTATCGCATGGTTGCCTATACCGGTGTATTAATCGTTCTTATTGGTATCGAGTCCTTCCTTCTTGCAACAAGGACCGACCTCGACATCAGTGTTAACAGGGCGCGTGGACAGATTTTTACCAGAATGGAAGACGGCAGGGTCAATAACCTGTACACCATAAAAATCATCAACAAGACCCGAGATGCCCTTCCCCTTTCCTTTAAAGTCAGTCGCGGCGAGGTGCAAATGGTGGGCAGTGATGTGATTGTGCCCGCGGGTGACCTGATAGATACACAGTTCTTTGTGATGATCCCTGAAAAGGAAATTCAGAAACGAAAAGAAGAACTTACACTTCAGTTATTTTCAGACCAGAATTTGGTACATAGTGAGCAGATTGTGTTCATTGGACCAGCAAACCACTAAAAGAAAATCAGATGAATTGGGGATGGAAAATGGCATTGGTTTACACAGGATTTGTAGGATTCATGCTATCCTTTGTTTTCATTGCAAGAAAGGAAAAGATTGAACTCGTTACTCCTGACTACTACGCCGAAGAAATTCGCTTCAAAGAGCGCATGGACGCTATGAGAAATGCCCAGGAAACGGAATCCAAGCCATCTATTTCTATCCGTGGAAATGACATTGAGATAAACTATCCCGACACATTTGATGTAACCGAAGGATTGATAAAACTTTATTGTCCGCACGATGCTGCTTCAGACCAGCTGATACCTGTGCAGATTGACCAAAGTCGCCAGCAGGTTATTCCGGGCAGCACGCTAAAACATGGCCAATACAGCGTTTCTATCATCTGGAATGCAGCAGGCAAGTCATTCTATCACGAACAGACCGTTTCCGTGCCATGAACTATCAATTGCTCATAGCGTTAGGAATGGGACTTGCAGGAAGCCTTCACTGTGTGGGCATGTGCGGTCCGCTTCACGCTGCGTTGGGCGGAAGCAATCAGAGCGGAAGAAAAATTCTGGGATTCCGTCTGATCAATCACGCCGGACGAATATTGACCTATGCGGCTTTGGGCGTGATTGCCGGTTCTGTTGGTAAGGGGCTGGCCTCTGCCGGACTGCAACAATGGTTATCGGTAATATCCGGAATTCTGATACTCCTGCTCGTTATCCTCTACCAGATCAAAGGCTCGTTTCAAACTCCCGTTATCCTCAGGTTTACGCAATGGTTGAGAAATTCGTTCGGGAGTCTTGTTAAATCCGGAACAGCTTCATCGTGGTTCTTTCTGGGTATCATCAACGGACTGCTGCCATGCGGTCTTGTCTATTTCGCTATGGCTGGTTCAACGGCCACAGGTAGCAGCCTTGGAGGTGCATTGTTCATGACAGCGTTCGGATTGGGAACTGTTCCTGCCCTTTTATCGCTTGGCTTTATGTTCAAATGGATTCGTTCCATTTCCGGCATTAAACCTTCCAGATGGATTACCGGAACGCTGGTCATCAGCGCTGCTTTGCTCATTCTGAGAGGCAGCAATCTGGGTATTCCCTACATCAGCCCCAAAGTGGTTAAAGAGAAGGCGCGTATGGAATGCTGTCATGCACCAGAGTAAGCAGCCTCATAGAAATATCTTCCCATCAGGTATATTCCAATTCCCAGAATAAGGTAGAGCACTATCCGTCTGAAATTCGCCTGTGTAACTCTGTCCAGCAGTCGTTTCCCGAAATAAGTTCCGATCCAGGAAGCAGCCAATAGCAAAGGGAACAAAATGTACACCTTCGAGTTGTAGAAGCCGTTTGCGATATAGATCCAGAATCTGCTGAAGTCCACACCCATGTCAATGGCTGCGGAGGTACCTACAAACAGATTTTTTTCCAGATCGAATGCCATCAATCCAAGTCCCCTGATTGCACCGCCCGTTCCGGCTATACCTGCGATAAATCCGGATAAAGACCCGGTTGAAATCACGTTAGTCATATCCTTCCGAAGCCTGAACTGAATAAAGATCATCATGAAGACACTGAAGAAAATCAGGAAGATGCCGAGCAATAATTGAGCAAGACGATTGTCGACATATTCCGAGAGCCACGCACCGCAAATGGTAAACAGAACAGCCGGAATCCCGAATTTCAATGCAAGATCCCACCGGATACTTGCCCGGAAGAACCATAACTTGAACATGTTGCTGAACAAATGCAGGAAGCTTGTGATGAACAAGACCTCGTGATGCGGGTAGAACAGACCAGCCAGTGGCACAAAGAATACAGAAGAGCCAAATCCACTCAGTGTACCGATTATCTCACACAGAAGGGCGAGAATGAAAAACAGAATGTCTTCAAATCCGAAGGCCATTCATCAGTTCTTCATGGTCTTAAGCTTATCCTCATTCAAAAGAGTAATGGCAGAACCATTGATCTGAATAAGCCCTTCCGAACGGAAGTCGCTCAGTGTTCTGATCAGAGATTCAGTTGCCGTTCCGACAATATTGGCGAGATCTTCACGTGCTACCGCCATGGTAAACGCGTTCGGAGAACCATCATGGTATCTCTCGCGGAGGGTGAGCAGAGCATCAGCGGTCCTCTTTCTCACACTGCTGTAGGCCAATGCGAGAAGCTTTTCCTGCTCCTCCATCATGCTTCCTGCAAGAAGTTGTACAAACTTTCTCGCCACCTGAGGAGAGCGGTCAAGCAGTGCGAAGAAATCATCGGGAGGAAATATGGTGACTTCCACATCATCGAGTGCCTCAGCACTTGATGAATGATTGGTTCCTTCAAGCAAAGGCAGAAATCCGAAAAAATCGCCGGGCTGAAGCAATCTTGTTATCAGATCCTTGCCCAACTCATGACTTTTAAAAACCTTCACCTTGCCTTTCTCGAGCAGATACAATCCAATGGGCGTGTCTCCCTCGGAGAATAGCATATCCTTCTTCCTGAACTGCCTGGTATGCTGTCTTTCTGAAATTTTACGGATATCACCCAGGTCAGAAAACGTACTCAGCAGGTCATTTACACCAGACCTGCCGGCAGCAATAACCTGTTCGATGCGTTCGCTCTTTTTCAGTCGGCTCTCCACGGCATTCAGCAATTCGATATCGTCGAAGGGCTTGGTGATATAGTCATCTGCACCCATTTCCATTCCCCTTCTCAGATCAGATCTCTCCGCCTTTGCAGTGAGGAAGATGAATGGTATAGAAGATGTCTCTTCATTCTTGCCCAGCAAGT
>JBEAZL010000288.1:0-7711 GCA_041170085.1 Bacteroidota bacterium | reverse complement strand
GGATATTCAGAATATTGCGCCTTCAGCATGTCTGAAGATTGAAGACGTTGTTACCGGAGATTTTTACGACCTCGAGAATGGTCTCAGCATTGAGGTGTCCACAGAAGAGGCATTCGAAGATATTCGCTTTGTCATTCATTACAGTGCTCCGGCAACCGTGAACACCGTTGACGTAACATGCGCCGGCGGGAATAGCGGATCTGCTATTGCCCAGGCCGGAGGCGAAGGCCCATGGGATTATGTCTGGAAAGATGAAATGGGAAATGAACTGCTCGCGCAATACGGATGGGAAGGGTCTTCTGAAATTTCCGGACTTTCTTTCGGAAACTATATGGTTGACATATCAACTAACTGCGGTGTGCGCACAGAATCTTTCACCATTCAGGATGGAGTTGCTGCTCAGCCATTTGTGGAGTTTGAAACCGCTTCTTGTCAGGGTGAAAATGGAAAGGTTGAAATCAATCTGATCGGAATCTCACAGTACACATATACAGTAACGAATGAGTCCGGAGACGTGTATGCCTCAGGTGAGGCTACCGGAGCCATAGACATTCTTGATATCCCCGCTGGCCAGTATACAGTAACCATGGAGAATGGTTGTGGAACCTGGTCTCAGGTAGTCGATATCAATGATCCGGAGGCTGTGACTGCTGTTATTTTGGCTCAATCAGTGGAACTCCAGATTATAGACGGTCAACCTGTTCAAACTGTTCTGACAGCAGAGATTGAGAATGGCCAGGTAGATCAGTGGATGGTGAATGGAGAGCCTTTCGGAAATGCCGGGTCTCTGGAACTGAATTTTACTGAAGCCGGTGAGTATAGCATTGTATTGCATGTCTCAAATGGTTTCTGTAATTCATCTGATGAGATCATGATTGTTGTCGAGGAAGTTGTAGGTGTAGCAGAGGTAAACCATAGCTCAGTTTCATTTGCAAATCTGAACGGCGCCGTGGGAATTTCTGTGAAGGGCAATGATCTCAATGATCTCAGACTTCGGGTATATAATGCCCTCGGTCAGGTAGTTGAGGATTCAAGGCTTGGAAGCGGCAATGGTTATTATGAAGTGAGCACCCTGGGTTGGAGCGTATCAGCTTACACGATGCAACTGGTGTCGGGTGATAAGGTGATAGCCAGCCACAAAATTGTAAACTGACAACATCACATATTTGGGTTATGAAACGGGGTCGCATCGCGACCCCGTTTTTTTTAGTTACCCAATGCCTTTTCCAAATCTGAAATCTGCTTTTCGCTGCCCATGACAATGAGCCGGCATCCGTCCAGAATACTTACGCTGTTCGCCGGATTGAATATATAGTCGCCGTCTGATTTGCGGACACCTAAAACTGTCGCTCCGGTCTGGTGCAAAAGATCAACCCTGTTTAGTGTTATTCCTTTCGAAATGTGAATTTCTCTCATCATGAATTCCTTGCTCGATCTTGTGCTCAGCAGGTCCATAAACTCAGTGATATCCGGGTTGGTCACCAGAGCCGCCATATGAGCCCCGCCAAGTTTGTCGGGCATGATGATGTTGTGAGCTCCTGCACGTCGCAGTTTTGACATGGATGTGTCATTGGATGCCCTTGAAATGATCAGTAAATTCTGATTCAGCTCTCTGGCTGTCAGCACTGTGAAAACATTATCAGCGTCATTGGGAAGAGTGGTGATCAAACTTCTTGCATGCATAATACCTGCTTCCAGCAAAGTTTCATCCTTGGTGCTGTCCGCGTGCATGGCATACTCAAGCGGAATAGAGCAATTGTCAATACGATCCTTGTCGGAGTCAATCGCCACAACTGTTATACCCTGCTGGTTCAGTGTTCTGACAGCCGAGCGTCCGTTCCTTCCCAGACCACATACAATGACATGACCTCGCAATTCATCTATGTTCTTTCTCATCCGGTATATTTTAATGTCTTTTCTGAATTCTCCATCAAGGAAATACTGTGTAAGTAAGGTGAGCGCGTAGGTGACCACCCCCAGGTTCGCAATAATCAGCACAGCTGTGAATGCCCTGCCCGCCTCGCTCAATCCGAACAACTCTCCGTAACCGGTGGTAGAAACGGTTATCACTGTCATATAGACAGCCTGAAACCAACTGTAATCCTCTATCAGCATATACCCCACGATCCCACCGAAAAACACGGCGATGAACATGACCAGAGGTCGGTACACCTTACGCAAAGGATTCATCGGTGAAAGGTCAGGAAGTTTCATGGTGGTCAGTGGCTTCACAGCTGGCAGAATGCTGACATCTGTGAAGTATTTTGAAGTAGGTTTGGGCTTTCTTAAAGTTCAGAATCTTTTATGGCCTACGAAAATATCATTCTTGAGGAAACCGGAAAGGTGCTTTATATCACCATTAATCGTCCTGACCAGCTTAATGCGCTGAACCGCAGTACAATTGAGGAGTTGAATAAAGCTTTGGCGCTGGCAGATGTTAATCCCTCGGTTCGCGTAATCGTGATTACAGGTTCTGGCGAGAAGGCTTTTGTCGCAGGTGCCGATATCAAGGAGTTTGCTTCCTTTTCCGTGAAGGAAGGAGCGGCTCTGAGTGCGAGAGGCCACAAATTGCTTTTTGATTTCATCGAGAACATGAGCAAGCCGGTAATTGCAGCGGTGAACGGTTTTGCACTCGGAGGTGGCCTTGAGCTCGCCATGAGTTGTCATATCAGAATTGCTTCAGATAACGCCAAAATGGGCTTGCCTGAAGTTTCACTGGGAGTTATTCCCGGTTACGGAGGCACTCAGCGTCTGGCTCAGCTCGTAGGAAAAGGCAAAGCCATGGAAATGATTACTACCGGAGGAATGATTTCAGCTCAGGATGCTTTGACCTGGGGACTGGTCAATCAGGTAGTTCCGCAGGCAGAACTCAGAACAGTAGCCACGGATCTTGCGGGCAAGATTTTGAAGAATTCCGGAATGGCCGTTTCATCCGCTATGCGCGCTGTTCTCGCCGGATACAAGACTGGAGTGAATGGTTACAAAGAGGAAATCAGGGAGTTCGGTAACTGTTTCGGTACCCCGGAATTTACCGAAGGAACTACGGCTTTTCTTGAAAAGAGAAAACCCAATTTTTCCTGAACGGCATGGAAGAAGCCTTCGTGAAAATTGTGAACATTTCCGGACATCCATTGCCGGCCTATGAAACGGAGTTGGCAGCAGGAATGGATCTTCGGGCCAGCCTCAAAGCTCCGGTCTCACTACTTCCCGGACAAAGGGAACTCATTCCCACCGGATTGTTCATCGCTTTGCCAAAGGGAACAGAAGCGCAAATTCGACCAAGAAGTGGTCTCGCTTTCAAAAAGGGAGTAACTGTGCTTAACTCGCCGGGAACTATCGACGCCGACTATCGTGGCGAAGTGAAGGTTTTACTGATTAACCTGGGATCTGAGGAGGTCTGGATCGAGAAAGGTGAGCGTATCGCTCAAATGGTCATTGCCCGATTTGAAAGGATCGGTTGGAAAGAGGTTGATTCACTCGATGAAACTACCCGCGGAGCCGGTGGCTTTGGCAGCACAGGACAGGTCTGACGAAAGGCAGCGGACACTGTACAGGTGTCCTTGTTCATTTCTCATGATGGATGGGAGATAGCAGACGCCACATTACATTGTTTCTTTGTTTCACAGGACATAGTCCTCTCAAATAGCCGATATGAAGGTAGTCATCCCCATGGCAGGCATGGGCAAACGTTTGCGACCACATACGCTTACGACGCCGAAGCCGTTGCTGCACGTTGCCGGAAAACCCATTGTCCAGCGACTCGTCGAAGATATTGTTGCCGTGGCTCACCAAAAGGTGGAGGAAATTGCCTTTGTAACCGGTCGTTTCGGCGAAGAGGCCGAGAAACAACTGATTGCGGTGGCCGAATCCCTCGGTGCCAAAGGTTCTATTCATTATCAGGATATTCCTCTCGGGACAGCTCATGCCATCCTCTGCGCTGAAAGCGTTCTGGATGGTCCGGTTACTGTGGCTTTTGCTGATACTTTGTTTCGTGCCAGTTTCGAAATGGATAGTGATTGCGACGGGGTACTCTGGGTCCAGAAGATTGATGACCCAAGGCAATTTGGCGTGGTCATTGTCGATGACAATAATGTGATCACAGAGTTCAGGGAAAAACCACAGGAGTTCGTGTCTGACATGGCTATGATTGGCATTTACTACTTTGCCGATGGAGCCTGGCTCCGAGATGAGTTGAATTATCTCGTAGATAACAATATCATGAATAGCGGAGAGTACCAGCTGCCGGACGCGCTGCGAAACATGGTCAGGAAAGGCGCAAGGTTCAAACCCGGTGCTGTACTCGACTGGATGGATTGCGGAAACAAAGACGCAGTGCTCGACACTAACCGAAAGGTTCTGGAATACACGTTGGGATCTGATAATAATATCGGAGCCAACGTGACTATGGAAAATTCCTCAGTCATAGCGCCCTGCTTTATCGGAGATGATGTCATCATACGCAATTCGGTGGTGGGCCCTTTCGTTTCGATGGGGCAGGGCTCAACAGTCGCAGACAGCAAGATTGAGGGATCGGTATTTATGGGACAGGCAAAAGTTGAGCGTTCAGACCTCAGATCTTCCATGGCTGGAGTGCAGACAACAGTCATCAATACAAGTGGCGAGGTGAATCTCGGAGACTATAGTTCAGTAAAGGGAAGCTGATTGAATACAATCAAAACATATTTCGCTGCTATCCTGACTTTGTTGTGGATCGCAGGATGCAAGCCCAAAGAACAGGCTGTTATCTCGCCATCCAATTCAGCTGGTGATATTGAACCGGATCAGTTGAAACCTCAACTTGATGTCCGGTTTCAGGAAAAGTTCTTCGAAGCTCAGAAGCAAATGGCTCTCGGTAATATCGAGAAGGCTTATTCAGCTTATCAGGAATGTTTGACTATTGAGCCGGCAAATGGCGCGGTTAATTATGAACTGGCGAGAATTGAAGCCAACTACAGGAATAATCTGATAGCGGCTTCTTCATTCGCGAAAAAGGCTGTTGAGGCTGATGCCGATAACCTGTGGTACCACAAATTATACGGCGATCTCAATCTGAATCAGGGGAAATATGATCTCGCCATCAGATCATACCGCGAAGTGCTTCGCATCGATCCCGGCTCAACGAATGCAGAAAATGATCTTATTGGCGCATACGTTTCTGCCGGTAAATTGAAAGAAGCCATCGGTATTTACGATGAGCGCGAAAAGAAATTTGGTGTCAGCGAAGAGTCGGCTATCGAGAAACATCAGCTCTATATGCAGCTCGGAGATTCCGGAAAGGCAGGTCTTGAACTGGAAAAGCTGGCCAATTCGCAGCCCTCTAATTCGGAGTATTGGGGCATGGTGGCATACCACTATCAGCAGTTAGGCCAAATGGATAAGGCTGCTGCAGCTTTCGACAAGTTAAAGGATTCTGCAAATGTCAATGGCAGGGTACACATGCAACTTTCGGAGTACTATGCCGCCACAGGTGATGACAACAAATCATTCGCCGAACTGAAACTTGGTTTCCAATCGACGGATGTGGGCATTGATGAGAAAATTGGCGTACTGATGAGGTTCTATCAAATCACGGAGAGAGACACCTCAATGCTGTCTCGTGCATTTGAATTGTTGGAGATTACCGTCAATACACATCCCTCAGATCCTAAGGCATATTCAATTTATGGCGACTTTCAGATTAGAGAGGGTTATTTTGTCGCAGCGGCAACAAAGTATCGCAAAGTAATCGAACTGGATCCTTCCAGAAGCAGTGTCTGGATCGCACTGATGGAGATAAATCAGGAGTTATCTGATTATAAAACCATGGTCACCGAGAGTGCCCGAGCCATGGAATTATTTCCTGCCTTACCGGTGTTTTATATGTACAACGGACTCGCTTCGGTCAGGACAGGGAAAATAGAACAGGCACAGGAATCATTAATGCTTGGTAAGGAGCTGGTGATAGACGATAACCAGTTGCTTGGCAGATTTTATGCTTTGCTTGGAGAAGTCTATCACAGAAAGGCGCAATTTGAAAAGTCTGATGAACAATTTGATCAGGCTCTCAGAATAGCACCTGATAACCTCACTATTCTCAATAACTACGCCTATTTTCTGGCTTTGAGAAAATCCAAATTGGACAAGGCCGCAGAGATGTCCAAGATATGTGTGGCCAGAGATCCTAAGAGCGCATATTTCAAGGACACCTATGCCTGGGTTCTGTTCCAGCAAGGTAAATACACCGACGCACTTCCCTGGATTGAAAAGGCGATTGAATCTTCCTCGGTGCCGGTTGGCGAGATGTTTGAGCACCACGGGGATATATTATTTATGAATGGCAGAAAATCTGAAGCTTTGAATCAGTGGAAGAAGGCCCGGGAGATTGGTGGTGGTACGGATGAACTGCCCAGAAAGATAAGCGAGGAGCAACTTGTGAACTAATGATCAGCCTGCAGGTACGACTTAAACAGATGATGTGGATGTGTGTGATTGCCGCCATATCTCTGGTGTCGTGCAGATCTGCGAAGGAGTCGGCGGTCCTGGAACCCATCAAGGACAGATCGGCTGGTTTTCTCCTGAAGCGCTACGAAAGAAACGAATTCAAATATGATTATGCCGGCATGAAGCTGAACGCAGATTTGCTGACCCTGGGAGAAACACAGGGTTTTAAAGCAAATGTGCGAATGAAATATGACAGCGCCGTATGGATCTCCATTTCACCCGCACTCGGCATTGAAGTAGTTAGATGTGTGATTAGCAACGACTCGGTGAAGTATGTTTCAAAAATCCCGGAGAACAAACATTATTATCTGGGTGGATTCGATGTGATATCTGAAGTGATAAAAGCCGATATCGGATTTACCGATATCCAGGATATTCTCCTTGGAAATGCGATTGGGCTGGAAAGAGATGAGGGAAAGTTCAGGACATCTATTGATGAGAACAAGTATCTGCTTGTATCCAAATACAGAAGAAAAGTTAGAAAGGCTGTAGGTGTGGATGACAAGGATCTCTCACCTGATGATACCATTGTCGTCAATATGAATGACCGGAAGGTCCAGCGGGCCGTGAAGAAGAGCGACGATGAAGACCTTGTTATATCTAGATACTGGCTCGAACCGGAGAATTACAGACTCGTGAAATCGGTATTCAATGATATCCTTAACCAGAGGACAATCGAAATCCAATATTCAGAGTTTAAACAGGAGGGAGAGCAATATTATCCTTCAAAATGCCGCTTAATTGTGAGAGATCAGATGGAGGTACGTGAAATTTCCTTTGAGATCACAAAACTGAACGTGGATAAGACTTATGATTTTCCATTTGAAATCCCGCAGGATTATGAAAGAAAAAATGGATAGAAACGCTCTGCTTTTCTTCGGTACAACGCTGCTTTTGCTGATTACCGCGGTTTTTCTGCGCTCTGATACAATGGCACAGACGAAGAAGGAGCTTCAGAACAAGAAGGATGACCTTTCGAAGAAGATTGAGCTTACCAGAAAACTTATCGAGGAGTCAGAGGCACAGCAGCGCAATACGACCAATCTTCTGCAGATTTTAAATGAACAGCTAAGGTTGAGAGAAGAGTTGGTGAACGCCATTGGAGCGGAGATTGAAGGAATTGAAGATGAGATTCAGCAGCGGGAGCAGAACCTTGGGACTCTGGAAAATCAGCTGGAGGCGATGAAGAGTGAATACGCATCAATGGTTGTCCAGGCCTATAAAAATCGCT
>JBEAZL010000287.1:0-5306 GCA_041170085.1 Bacteroidota bacterium | reverse complement strand
GCATGGACTCTGGTGAAACGAACTGTCCTTTTTTGATGTTGACTATTTTTCCTGTGGCAGCAGCAGCCTGAAGAAGATCGGTCTGCCTGCACAGGAATGCCGGTATCTGCAATACATCCACGTACGCCGCTGCCATGGCCGCTTCAGGAGCTGAATGGATATCTGTCACCGTAGGAACACCAAAAGATTCTCCGGCTTTCTTCAGGATTTCAAGTGCCTTGATGTCTCCGATTCCGGAGAAGGAATCAATTCTCGACCTGTTCGCTTTTCTGTAAGATGCCTTGAAAACAAAAGGGATTTTCAACCTGTCGGTCATCTCCTTGAGTCTTCCGCATACCTCCATCACAAGGTCTTCGCTCTCTACCACACAAGGTCCGGCAAGAAGAAAAAAACTCCTGTTATCCGGGTTTGTAAAATCACTGTATTTCATGTTGTTCAATTCTAAAATATCCTTGATATACCAAAGACGAGGTCCCTACCCCGTGCCCTGGAACTAATCCATCCGGGAACATTGTCTGTACCGGCCTGAACGATAAAACCTGCGCCCAACTGCGTCCGAACATGCACACCCGCTCTGAATCCGCTGTATCCGCCGTAGGATATCTGTTCAGTTAACATCACTTTACCGTTCCAGTCCTGACCTACCGCAACCCTCAGCTCTGGAATCGATTGCTGGTATGGTTGTAATGCGATACCGGCATCAATAAAAATACGTTCATTCAATCTTCTCAGCATGCGCATCCGAACATCCATAGGCATCAATTGCCATTGATTACCTGTGCGCAATTCATAACCGATGGTATCCTGCAGAGCAGGCATGGTCAGATCTTCTTCCACATCAAACAGATCGTTGATCTCAACACCTGTCCAGTAAAATGTGCTGTCGAGATCGTAGTGCTCCGTTGCGCCGTTCCATCGGATAAAGCCGAGGTTATATACCGCAACACCAAACCAGCCCTCTCCATCTTTCATGGGCAGATTCCACTCAAGATCGAGTGCAGCGCCCAACCCCTTACCGGCGCCGAAACCGTGCTTATCGGGATCTGCCATGATGAGGTCGCCATGGTAAAAAAGTGATATGGAATCCAGATCAGATGAAGTGGTCATCCGGGCACGATTCATATCAAGCGATATAAAATCCTGTCCTGTCACAAAACTCAGTTGAGCCCTGGAATAGGTGGACTGATCCAGCACTCCCACACCAAATTTCTGAAAGGCCTGATATTGCATATTCAATGGTGCCAGCTCAACCCTCTTGCCCACAAAATCTGAATTGCCACGAAATCCGAGTTTAAAGAGATCATCGGTATAGGCTGCATAGGCATGGTTCTCGTGTTGCACAGAAACCATAAGCCTGTAGCACTCATTGCCGAACAAACCGGTGTGCAGATCCCACCACTGCATGCCCACACGAGCATCCATCCCCGCCCGGTTCCGCTCCCCTGACTCCGCGACCAGGGCATCGAGCTCTTCATCGCTGATATGCCCGCCCAGATACATCTTTTCAATAAAACTATTGTTCACATGATCGCTTCCCAATGCACCTATTACTGATATATCAATAAATGCATGTTTGTCTGTCATCAGACTGTCTCCGTAGAACAATATCAACGGATGTGTCTGTCCGAACATCGTGGCGGATGTCATTAAAAACATTATGGCAATCAGGGCCCTCATCTGACGCTCACCTCCGTTGTAATATCTCCTGTGATCACAAAATCGATAAATCCTGATGTAGTGAGTTTCACCCACTCTGTTTCTCCGTTGGAGTTAAATGAAACGGACATCAAAAGCTTGTTGGGCGAAGCCCACTGTGCAAGCCAGCTGTCATTCACGGCTATGGCAAAAACCGATTCAGCCGTTCCCTGGTTTGTTGATCCGTCACCCGGAGCCGGAGCCAGATATGCGTTGCTCAGCAATCCCGAAATCACGGTGCCCTCAGGTGTTACCATGGTCAGATCGACAAGGGCCGATAAAGGAAATCCATTGACCATTTTCAGATAAATCGTCCCATTGGCCCAAGGAATATCAGATGCTTCCTCCAGTTCAATTTCCCGCTCCAGCGTCAGATTACTCATGCCTATGCACAATGGGATATCTATTTCCATCAATGCATTCAGCGGCTTGTCGGTGTAAATGAAGTCATTGTTGTCGCTCACGTTACCGAGCGGATTGATATCCACATCTGCCTGCACTGAAATGGCATCCGGCAATGTTTCGATGAAGGCATCAACGTTGCTGTTCACTTCATTCATGCTGACTTCATGATAGGTCGGGATAACCAATCCGTTCACATCGGTTGCCCTGGTAATGTTCATATCAGAGAAGAATGCCGGATTCACCAATGCGACAGATGAGGATGTCATGCTATTCTCAGCTGTCAGACCGGAAAATTCTATCCGGGCATCTACGCCGACATTATTCTCTACTTTGAAGTCAACACTGATCTGATTGAGATTGAGCACTCCTGTGGGCAGATCAATATCATCTCCGAATGACACAGTCTCGTCCATTTCATAATGATGCTCGCCGAAATATCCGCGGGCATAACTGATAAGTGGTTCGATAATCTGCAGGTCTATCACTACACTGTCCTGTCCATAGACTTCAGCATTGGAAGGGGCATCGGGAGATGTTTTGATATTCACCTCAGATAGAATCGTGTTGGTACTCGTTCCACTTTCTCCTGTCAGGTCGATGTGATATCCTGTCAGATCCAGCGTACCGGTTGACGTAGCCGGATCACCCGCGCTACCCGGTGATGCCGCCGCCACGAGTACAGCGGGCTGACCATTCTTGGTGATGCCGGGAAGGGTGTAGGTGCAGGTCAGATATCCGTTCACATAATTGGTTACGGTGTACTGAAGCGTACCGCCTTTCGACAAAACCTCTTTCAGCTCCACCTGCGGAATATTGAGCACGTTTTCATCATCCAGCCCGATAATCGTGGAATTGGGCGGGATGGAAAAAGGTCCGCCGATCAATGGAACCACAAAGGACCGATGAATGGTTGTATCCGGAATGGCAATAACCGAATCCAGGTTGAAGTCGGTGAGGTTGTCTGTAAATACAAGATGCCACAAACCTGTTTCATCTGCCGATAACAAACTGTCGGCAACCATGTCATTCAGCGACAATCGACCAAATGCAACTGGACCGGCACCGTGAATATTCCATGTCGTGGGCTCTTCACGTGAACAGGACCATAACATGGCGACTGCACCCATCAATAAAAGGATATTTCTCATGCTGATGATCATGATACAGCCTTCTTCTCTTTTTCACCCTTGCGCTGCAACCACCATATGCGGGCGTATGAAATCATCAGCGCCACAGCAATGGGAAACACTGCGTCGTTAAATCGCTGAGGAATGAGGCTCCAGCCCGCAATGACAATCACGAGAAACATCAAAGAAATACGGGTCAGCCATTTCCAACCGAGAATCCGCTTTGCCGAAGCAAAAGCAAAAAACAGGTGGAAAGGATTTGCCCACAATAAATTCAGATTCCACGAAGAAGCTTTGTGATCGGTAAAGAACCAGAGGAACAAAACCAGAACTCCGACCAGTCCGCTCACTCCCCAGGTAATGCGATCGAGTATGTGAATGTTCTTCTTCAACCTCATATACACGATCGTCAATACCACCATCATAGCCAGCCAGATGATCATGGTAGTCAGTGGAGTGAAGAACATCTCTTCTTCAGGCTCAAGCTCTGAAAAGAGTAATTCCTCGTACTCCATGCTCACAGCCTTGTCGTTAAGAGTGCTGTGATCAATCAGCATGAAGACACTGTCTGGCAGGAAGGAGGATTGCTTTTCACCTATGATATAATCACACGGCATTCCGAGGGCGACGTCTATTCCGAAGTCGGTCCACGGAAAAGGTTCCAGATAAGGCTGGATGGCTTCGCGAAATGTTTTCGAATTGGCAGAAGCATCTGTGGTTTTCATCTGACCACCGGTAGCTTTTGCAATGATTTCAAGAACCCGCGTTGAGCAGTTATCATAGAAATAGTTGTAGCGATAGGTGCGATTCTCCGGGCGATAGTTCTCTTCCAGAAGTCTGAACAACTCCTGTTTCACTTCATAAGGAACATCGAGTTCCTGTTGAACCATTCCGCGGTTCTCGACGATGTAGTCGTGGTAGAACGAGGGGAAATCTGATTTACTCAGAAAATAATCGAGCTTGCCCTGCGCGAAGCGCCATGCAAAGCCGGGTGCAAATCCGTCGAATGTGCCGTAGTTGTAAATCCAATCCACTTCGCGACCGCCTACTACGGCAAATACGCGGATGGCGGAGTGTCCGAAGGCTGAATAAATTTCGGTTCCCGGAGAACAGGTGAGCACACCTACTCCGTATATCGTATCGGCCTTTGCCTCTTGCGCCTTCACGCCAAAACTGATACACGTGATCGCGCAAATCAGCAAAACGGCCTGTTTCAAAAATTTCATCATAATTCCATTTCTCCGCTGAAGACCTTTTTCACCGGTCCGCTCAGCTTTATTTTTTCAAATCCGCGGGTGTCGGATCGTTGTAAATCAACTGTCAGTTCTCCCCCACGGGTAATTACTTTCACCATGTTCAGGTGGGGGTGTGTCTCTGCAAATACGAGGGCCGCAGCAGTAACTCCGGTTCCGCAACTCAGCGTTTCATCTTCGACGCCCCGCTCGTATGTGCGCATCCTCAACGTGTCGTTCGCGACTTCCTCGATCAGGTTGACATTGATTCCCTTTGCCGCATACTCGGGTGAATAGCGTATGGCTCTGGCCTGGTCGATGAGCGGTGCCTCTTCAACTCCGCGGTGTTCGATCACCAGATGGGGCGAACCTGTATCCAGCACAAATCCGTGTTGAGATTTATCAATGCCTTTGACATCGCGCATGGAAATGCTGATCTGCTCACCATTGATTTCACCCGTATGCATCCCGTCAACTGCTGCAAATACCGCATAGCTGCCGCAAATGCCTTCGGAATAAGCAAAATGCATGGCACACCTGCTGCCGTTTCCGCAAAAGCTGACTGACCCGTCGGGATTATAAAAATTGACGTAGAAATCTGCTTTTTCAGAGGGTTCGATGAGAATCAGTCCGTCCGAGCCTACCCCCCATTTCCGGTGGCAAATGTGAACTATGGTATCCACATCAGGGCTGAATGCCTTATCCATATTGTTTACCAGCACAAAGTCGTTGCCGGTTCCCTGATATTTCACAAATGATAGTTTCAACTTGCTCCTTTGACAGGCCGAAAATAGGGCAATCCATATCAATAAACCGTGAACGGGACCTTTGACATTTTACCACCGCA
>JBEAZL010000286.1:0-2674 GCA_041170085.1 Bacteroidota bacterium | reverse complement strand
CGAGAAAGATTTTGCCCTGGCGGATGTCGAGGAATTTGAAAAGCTGATTACACCAAAGACAAAAGGTATCCTGATATGCAATCCGGGAAATCCGACCGGACGGATCTACAGCAGAGAAGAGTTAGAGAAACTCAGGGATATTGCTAAGAAGCACGACCTGTACCTCATCGTCGATGAGGTGTACAGGGAATTCGCATACGACGGAGAAAGCCCATACAGCGTGATGAACCTGGAAGGCATTGAGGATAATGCGATCATGATTGACAGCGTCAGCAAACGATACAGTATGTGCGGTGCGCGAATTGGCGCACTGATCACCAGAAATCGCCTGGTGATGGCCGCAGCGATGAAGTTCGCTCAGGCCCGTCTTAGCCCGCCATCACTCGGGCAAATAGCTTCAGAAGCAGCTTTGGAAACTCCGCAGGATTATTTCGAAGGTGTTATTGCTGAATACGTTGAGCGGAGAAATATTCTTGTCGATGGTATCAACAGCATTCCCGGTGTGATGTGCCCTAAACCCAATGGTGCTTTCTATTGCATCGCTCAATTGCCAATCGATGACAGTGATGCCTTCTGCCAGTGGATGCTCGAGTCTTTTGAATATAAAAACCAAACAGTGATGATGGCTCCGGCTACCGGATTCTATTCAAAACCGGAACTGGGCAAGAAGCAGGTGCGTCTGGCTTATGTACTGAACAAAGAGGCATTGCGTAACGCTATTGAATGTCTGCGTGAAGCATTGAAGGTATATCCCGGTCGCACCATCAATGCCGAATCGACGGCTGCTGCAAATTAATCCGGAATAAAATGGAAAAGGCCTGTCTCCTTTGAGTCAGGCCTCTTCGCCAACTTACTTAACCAAAAACTGACTGGGTAGAAAAACTTGTTTCTTCGAGAAACTAAGATTGGAACACCCCAATCTCCTTTTGGTTCACCAGTTTTTTCACCGGCATATTATTTTTCGCTCTTTTGCCTGATTACCAACCCTTTGCGAATTCGGCTCAGTGCTTCAGGCGTAATACCCAGATAGGATGCGATGTGTTGCTGGGCCACCCGCAACTCAATTCCGGGAAACTTATCGAGCAGTGCCAGATAACGCTGCTCTGCGGTTCGCGTCATTTCAGCTATTACCCTGTGCTGTGAGGCTATGAAGGCATTCTGAACAAGCAAACGGAAATGTCTTTCGTAAACGGGAAACTCCTTGAAAATTTCTTCCTGAGATTCAAAGTCAATTCCCAGGAGCTCACAATCCTCCAGCGCTTCTATGGAGTAATAGGCCGGTTGACCGGTCAGAAAACTTGTAATGTCTCCTACCCACCAGTCTTCGAAACTCAGGGCAAGCACATGATCAACGCCTTTTGCATCTGTGTGGTATGTGCGGAGGCATCCCTTATTCACGTATGCAGAGTGTCGGCAGACCTCTCCGGCAACGACAAGATGTTCACGTTTCTTCAAGTGAATCACACTCATACGCGAGGTCATTGCCTCAAACTCTTTGTCGTTCAGCTTTACACGCGCTTCAAGATTGCGTCGAAGCTTCGAGAAGTCAGTCGTATTTGGAGTGGTTTTTATCATCGGTGACTAAGCTAATAACAGATTTGAATATTCTCATTCAGGGTACAATGATTTAACATCATCTGTCAAACATTAGTTTTGGAGGCATGATAGTGGACGTGGTAATTCCTGCCTGGAATGAGGAGAAGAGCATTGGGCTCGTTGTGCGCGATATCGACCGCTCGCTGGTAAGGAATGTTTTCGTTATTGACAATAACTCAACAGACCGTACTGCAGAGGTTGCCGCCAACGCAGGAGCAAGGGTAATCTCTGAACGTGAGCAGGGATACGGCGCAGCCTGTCTCCGGGGTTTGGATGAATTGTACGTGTCTGAGCCTCTGTGCGACATCGTGGTTTTCATGGATGCAGATTACAGCGATTACGCCTCCGAGATGCCGGATTTGATTCAACCCATCGTTACAAATAAGGCAGATCTCGTCATTGGAAGCAGGGCACTGGGGGTGGCAGAAAGGGGAAGCATGACGGTGCCCCAGAGATTTGGAAACTGGCTTGCTACAACACTCATCCGATTGTTTTATGGCTTCAGATTTACGGATCTCGGACCCTATCGGGCTATCAGAACGAGCAGCTTGCAAAAGCTGGGCATGAAGGACAGAAACTACGGCTGGACCGTGGAAATGCAGATCAAGGCACTGCGGTCCGGACTGAGATGTACAGAAGTTCCTGTAAATTATCGAAAAAGGATAGGTGTGAGCAAGGTGAGCGGAACTGTGAAAGGAACTATTTTAGCAGGCTACAAGATCATCCTTACCATTTTTAAATACAGTCTCTAAACCTTGGCACTCGCACTGATCATCATTTACGCAGCTTGTCTGCTGTTCATCTTTTTCTACAGCCTCGTACAGTTTAGTCTCGCTGTGAGCTATACCAAACACCGCAACGAGCAACCTGAAATGCCTCAGCTTTCGGATGCGGAGCTGCCTGTGGTAACCATTCAGCTTCCGGTATACAATGAGCTTTATGTTGTAGAGCGCCTTATTGAGGCTGTTTGTCAGTTCGACTATCCGAAGGATAAGCTCGAGATTCAGGTGCTTGACGATAGTACCGATGAATCATTCGAGGTTGCTGCCAGAAAGGTGGCTGAAATGCAGGCGAAGGG
>JBEAZL010000285.1:0-3187 GCA_041170085.1 Bacteroidota bacterium | reverse complement strand
AGGCGGTAGAAAAGGTCTTCCCTGAATTTTCCATTTTGCATGGCCTGCGAAAATTCAACATTGGTAGCAGCAACTACGCGAACGTTGGTCTTCTTCACCTTGGAAGAACCTACACGGATATATTCACCGGTTTCCAGGACCCTGAGCAGACGAACCTGCGTCTGCATGGGCAGTTCGGCTACTTCATCAAGAAAGATGGTTCCGCCGTCGGCTTCTTCAAAGTACCCTTTCCTTGCATCAGAAGCTCCGGTGAATGACCCTTTTTCATGACCAAACAATTCAGAGTCGATAGTTCCTTCAGGAATGGCCCCGCAGTTAACGGCTATGTATGGACCATGCTTGCGGGCGCTGTATGCATGTATAATCTTCGGAATGCTTTCCTTACCAACTCCGCTTTCTCCGTTGATCAGGACCGAGATATTCGTGGGCGCCACCTGTACGGCAATGTCAATGGCCCTGTTGAGCAGGGCATTGTTGCCAATGATATCGAAGCGTGATTTTACAGTTTGTAGCTCCATTTCTTTAAGTTGAATTAGGCAGGAACGGCGGATGATTCGTAAACGCGAACAACCTCACCAATAAGTGTTACGGTCGTACACTCGTCAATGCGCACATCCACATAATCCCCGCGCTTCAGCCCCTCTGTTGCAGGAAAAACAACCATGAAGTTCTGGCTGTTCCTTCCGCATAAATGTTCCTGCGACTTTTTGGAAGTGCCTTCAACAAGAACCTTTTGGGTCTTCCCAAGATGAAGCTTTGAGCGAATTGCACTATTTTCCATCTGGAGATCAATGATCTCGCGCAGTCGGCGACCTTTATCTTCCTCCGGAACATCATCTTCAAATTTTCTGGCGGCAAGCGTTTTCGGGCGCTCGCTGTATTTGAACATGTATGCCATGTCGTATTGAACAAGGCTCATCAGCGACATGGTCTCGCGGTGCTGCTCTTCAGTTTCACCACAGAATCCTGCAATGATATCTGTAGAGATCGCGCAGTCCGGCATGATCTGCCTTATCGCTGCAATGCGGTCGAGATACCATTCGCGGGTATAACCGCGGTTCATATTTTTCAGTACCTCGTTGTTGCCGCTCTGAACGGGAAGGTGGATGTACTTGCAGATATTTTCATAAGAGGCCATCATATGCAAGACCTCATCTGTCATGTCTTTCGGGTGTGATGTCGAGAAGCGTACCCTCAGATCGGGATGCACCTCAGCCACCAGTTTCAGGAGTGTTGCAAAGTTGACAACTGGTTGTGTCGGATCCTCAATCTCGCCCTTGGCATTGATATTCCATTTGTATGAATCCACATTCTGACCCAGAAGGGTTACCTCCCGGTATCCGAGATCAAACAGTTCGTGGGCTTCTTTGACAATACTCTGTGGATCACGGCTGCGCTCACGACCTCGCGTGAAAGGAACCACACAGAAGGAACACATATTGTCGCATCCCCGCATTATGGAAATGAAAGCCGTGATGCCATTGCTGTTCAGCCTGACCGGCGTGATATCGGCATAGGTCTCTTCACGGCTCAGCAATACATTGACGGCCTTTTGTCCTTCACCGATCTTGTCTACGAGGTTTGGCAGATCACGATAGGCATCGGGTCCAACCACAAGGTCGACCATTTTTTCTTCATCGAGAAGTTTTTCGCGTAGTCGCTCTGCCATGCACCCGAGGACGCCTATGGTCATGTCAGGCTTGCGCCTTTTCAGGCTCCTGAAATAATCAAGCCGGCCGCGTATACGTTGCTCAGCATTGTCGCGAATAGCGCAGGTGTTCAACAATACAAGGTCTGCTTCTTCAGGATTGCGGGTGGTCGAAAAACCCTCCTCTGCCATGATGCTGGCCACAATCTCACTGTCAGAGAAATTCATCTGACAGCCGTAGCTCTCGAGCAGGAGTTTCCTGCCCTGCTTTTTATCCTCATCCGGTGCCTGCACCATGAGGTATTCTCCCTGACGGGATTCATCGATAATCTTTTCTTCCACAGTATATGGCTGTTTTGAAAATGAATAAAATAGAAGAGTGCAAAGATACAACTTTTTAAGGGTGCTCCGGAAGCCTTATTTGGCGCGGGTTTTACGGCTTTGATTTTTTGCCCTATACATTTGCCCCTTTCCGGGAGGAAAAATATGTGTGGAGAAATCGTCGCTTTACCCAGGCGACAGAAAAAACATCGGCAAGGAAAAGATGAAGAATCTGGTTATTGTGGAGTCGCCTGCGAAGGCCAAGACCATTGAGGGATATCTCGGTAGTGATTTTACCGTGAAATCCAGTTACGGACACGTGAGGGATCTGCCCAAATCCGGTCTGGCCATTGATATCGAAAACGACTTCCATCCGGAGTATGTGATATCAGAGGAGAAGGAAAAGGTAGTGAACGAACTGAAATCGCTGGCGAAAAAGGCAGACATTGTCTGGCTCGCAACGGATGAGGACCGTGAAGGAGAAGCTATTTCCTGGCACCTGCTTCAGGCCCTCGGGCTTGATGAAGAAAAGACTAAGCGCATTGTTTTTTCTGAGATTACCAAGAAGGCAATTCTCGAGGCCATCAATAAGCCGAGAAAACTGGATCACGACCTCGTTAATGCGCAGCAGGCGAGAAGGGTTCTCGACAGACTTGTTGGTTTTGAACTCTCACCGGTGCTCTGGAAAAAGGTTAAACCATCTCTTTCGGCCGGACGCGTGCAATCTGTAGCGGTCCGGATCATTGTGGAGCGCGAACGCGATATTGAAGCGCACAAAACCTCTTCATTCTTTAATGTCAGGGGATTATTTGATCTCGGAAATGCTACCCTCAAAGCCGATCTTCAGAAGAAGCTTGGGGCACAGGGCGATGCAGAAGCGTTTCTCGATAAGTGTCGCAATGCTTCGTTCAGCATAACCAATATTGAAACCAAGCCTTCGAAGAAGTCCCCCTCAGCTCCATTTACCACTTCAACGCTTCAGCAGGAAGCGGGAAGAAAACTGGGCTTCTCGGTGTCTCAGACCATGGTAATCGCCCAGAGGCTCTACGAGAGCGGAAAGATTACCTATATGCGTACCGATAGTGTGAACCTTTCTGATTTTGCACTGGAGGCTTGCAGGAATGAGATTACATCCTCATACGGCGAGAAGTACGCACAGCGTCGTCAGTTCACCACCAAGGCCAAAGGCGCCCAGGAAGCTCACGAAGCCATTCGTCC
>JBEAZL010000284.1:0-4447 GCA_041170085.1 Bacteroidota bacterium | reverse complement strand
GACTCGGCCACCATGATGAACAAAGGTCTTGAAGTGATTGAGGCGAGATGGTTGTTTAACCTGAGGCCCGAGCAAATTGAGATTGTCGTTCATCCACAGAGTATCATCCACAGCATGGTGCAGTTTCAGGATGGAAGCATCAAGGCACAGATGGGTTTGCCCGATATGAAGTTGCCTATTCTCTATGCGATGGCCTATCCGTCCAGACTGTCAGCACCATTCCCGCGGTTTGACTTTTTGAAGTATCCATCGTTCACATTCGAGCAGCCTGACGCGGAAGCCTTCCCATGCTGGAAGCTCGCATTTGATGCATTGGAGAAAGGAGGAAACGCCCCCTGCGTGCTGAATGCTGCCAATGAAGCAGCCGTTGCATTGCTTCTGGCAGACAAGATCAGATTCTCGCAGATACCTGACCTTATCGCCGATGCGATGTCCGCCATTTCGTTTCAGAAATCACCGGATCTCGACGCCCTGATTTCTTCCGATGCGGAAGCCCGGAAGTGGGTCATGGAGAAAGTGTGAAAGAACATAGTTTTTTATTCGCTATTACGATCAGACCGATATTCAGCAAGTGAATCTGAAGTAGTAACTCATAAAAAAAAGCCCCTGATTCAGGGGCTTTTTAGTTGACAGGTCAACAAGTTGTTCTATTCATTCACATAAAACCCGGAAAGGTTTACACGGTCATGATTTCTTTGTCTTTCGCAGCCAGAATCTCTTCAACTTTTTTGTTGTAAGAATCGGTGAGTTCCTGAACCTTCGTTTCTCCGGTCTTGGCTTCATCTTCCGGCAAGCCGTCTTTCTGTGCCTGCTTGATAAAGTTCAATGCCTCGTGACGGGCACTGCGGATGCTCACACGCGCGTGCTCACCTTCTGCATGAGCCCGCTTGGTCAGGTCTTTACGTCTTTCCTCTGTCAGAGGAGGAACAGAGATGATGATCACATCACCATTGTTCTGGGGGTTAAACCCGAGGTTTGCCTCCATGATGGCTTTGGCAATGGGATCCAGCATATTCTTTTCCCATGCCTGAATAGTCAGCGTGCGGGCGTCAGGTGTATTGACATTCGCGATATTCTTCAGCGGAGTCATAGATCCGTAGTAATCCACGCGAACTCCATCGAGCATAGCCGGATTGGCTTTGCCGGCCCTGATTTTTGACAGCTCCCCTTCGAGGTGCTGCAATGCACCATTCATGCCTGAACGGGCTTCATCTAATGCCATTTGAACTTCTTCACTCATATCATTGAAATGCTGGTTTGACTATACAAAATCTACAAGGGTACCTGTTGGTTCACCATTCACAATGCGCAGCAGATTATTCTCGCCGTGCATGTCGAACACAATAATCGGCAATTTATTCTCATTGCAAAGCGTAAAGGCCGTCATGTCCATGACGTTCAGACCCTTTTCATATACTTCGGTAAAGCTTACCCGTTCGTATCGCACTGCTGTCGGGTCCTTCTTCGGGTCGGCGGTATAAATACCATCCACCTTGGTTCCCTTCACGATTACGTCGGCCTCGATTTCAATTGCCCTGAGTGACGCAGCTGTGTCGGTTGTAAAGAAAGGATTGCCAGTTCCGGCTCCGAAAATTACCACCCTGTTCTTTTCCAGATGGCGCATAGCTCTGCGGCGGATGAAGGGCTCGGCAATCTGTTTCATTTCTATGGCAGATTGCAGTCGGGTAGGCACTTCGATGGATTCCAGAGCCGATTGCAGGGCCATGCTGTTGATCATGGTGGCGAGCATACCCATGTAGTCACCCTGTGTGCGTTCCATACCACCCTCTTCAGCCTGAATTCCCCGGAAAATATTTCCACCACCTACAACAACGGCAATCTGAACACCGGCTTCCCAAACTTTCTTGATTTCGCCGGCAAATTGCATGAGGCGTTGGTTGTCGACCCCGAATTGCTTATCGCCCATAAGCGATTCACCACTCAGTTTCAATAGGATGCGTTTGTATTTCATAGGTGCGGGGTACTTTGCGGTCGCGAATATCTAAAAACAATCCCGAAGTAAGGCTGATGTGTGCATTCTGCATGAGAAGTATCTTTGCCGTCATTTTTAAGAAAATATGAGTCAGCCCCGCGTCCGTGTTCGTTTTGCGCCCAGTCCGACAGGTCCGCTCCACATGGGTGGAGTGCGCACAGCATTGTACAATTATCTCTTTGCCCACAAGCATGGAGGTGATTTTCTGCTTCGTATCGAGGATACCGACCAGGGAAGGTTTGTTCCCGGCGCTGAGGAATATATCCTGGAGTCGTTGAAATGGTGTGGTATCGAGCCTAATGAAGGCGTTGGATACGGAGGCCCCTGTGGTCCTTACAGGCAGAGTGAGCGCAAGCCCATGTACAAGCCTTATGCAGAGGAACTGGTAGCGAAGGGATGGGCTTATTATGCTTTTGATACTACGGAAGAACTGGATGCCATCCGCAAGCAGGCGGAAGCTGCCAAGATGCCGAACTGGCAATACAACAGCATATCGAGGAATACGCTTAAGAATTCGCTGACCCTGCCGGAAGACGAAGTACAGAATCGTCTTGCATCCGGCGACCCATATGTGATCCGTTTTAAAATGCCGCGCAATGAAGAGGTCAGGTTTCATGACCTCATCAGGGGCTGGGTCGTTTTCAGCACCAATGAGCTTGACGACAAAGTGCTTTTTAAAAGCGATGGTATGCCGACATATCATATGGCCAACGTGGTGGATGATCACACCATGGATATTACCCATGTGATCAGAGGGGAGGAGTGGCTTTCCAGTGCGCCGTTGCACGTAATGATGTATCGCGCTTTTGAATGGGAAGCTCCGCAGTTTGCACACCTTCCTCTGATTCTCAAACCCGACGGACATGGTAAGCTGAGCAAGCGCGATGGCGACAGACTTGGCTTTCCGGTTTTCCCTCTGGAGTGGAAGGATCCGGAGACCGGTGCTATCTCGTCGGGATACCGCGAGAAGGGTTATTTCCCAAAGGCATTTATCAATATGCTTCTTCTCCTGGGTTGGGCTCCCGGTAACAACCAGGAGATCTTTACCCTGGACGAGATGATCGAGGCCTTCACAATTGAACGTATCGGAAAGAGCGGCTCGAAATTCGATCCTGACAAAACACGCTGGTTCAACCAGCAATACCTCCGCATGACCCCGGTCTCTGAGCTTGCTGATATGATTATGCCAAAGCTCAATGCAGCAGGAGTGAATGTTTCAAAAGAACATGCTGAAGGTATTTGCAGGTTGATGGCAGAACGGGCAGTTTTCATTGATGATCTGCTCAGCGGAGAATATCTGTATCGCGCTCCTCAGACCTATGATCAGGATGCCGTAGACAAGAAGTGGAAGAAAGGCGATAGTGCGGCGCTGATGGTGGAATGGAAGACAGTACTCAGCACTCTGACAGAGTTTTCGTCGGCGTCCATTGAAAGTGCTTTTAAAGACTTTATTACTGCTAAAGGATTGGGCATGGGAGCCGTGATGCCATTGTTCAGGATTGTACTCACCGGTACTTTGACTGGTCCGGCTGCATCTGAAGTAGCTGCGTTAATCGGAAAGGAAGAGTCGGTGCAGAGAATTCAGCGAGCTGTTGATCATCTCGGCTGATCATGCGCGGTTTTTTCTGTATCGCAATTCAACTATTAAGTCTCGGTATTGCCGCGCAATCGGAAACCATTCGTATTACGGGGCTTTACGAGGTGTTTAATCATTACACCAACATGCGGGAGGTGAAGCTTGCACTCGGAGAGCCGGATTGGAATTCAATCCGTCATTTCCACGCAAGTATGGCCGGAGGTGGAAGTGGTTCAGGTTATCTGGGTTATTTCGTTTACGAGGACAAGGCGGTGTTTCTCCATGTCTCGCAGTTCAATCAATCGTCTGACATGCCACCGGATGATGAGTTACTGTCGGTAAGGCAAGCAGCTTTCAAAATCCGCAAGACAGATTTCACTTTAAATGAAAGTCTGCATCGCGGTTCAACAAAAAGGGAAATCAGAAGGGTATTGGGTAAACCGTCGGAGCGCATCCTGCTCGGGTTCAGAAAAGGGTGGTGGTATCAGGGAAAACCAAGGGCATTTAACCTCAGGTTTAATATGTTTGGGCGACTCAGAAAAGTCATTGTGTCATAAACTCGGTAATATGGGAACCATCAGGGTCAACGGAATTAAAGTCTTTGCACACCACGGATGTATGCCGGAGGAAGAAGTAATCGGAGGGCATTATGTAGTTGATGTGGCTGTGGACATCGATTTCACCACTGCGGCTGAGGCTGATGATCTTTCTCTGACCGTGGACTATGTTCTGGTCAGCGAAATTGTTCATCGCGAGATGTCAGTGCGTTCAAAACTGATTGAGTCAGTAGCACTCAGGATATTGAGTCAACTGCGCACACACTGCCCGGATACCACGAGGAGATGGGTGAGGATTACTAAGATTTCAGCTCCGATGAG
>JBEAZL010000283.1:0-19727 GCA_041170085.1 Bacteroidota bacterium | reverse complement strand
TGATTCAGACGCACAACGATCTGCTGAAGCAATCGAGAATTCTCACAACTGAACTGTTGCCTTTATTGGAAAGAATCAGAACGGAGTCCTTGCTGCTCACTGGCTGGATTGAGTTTCTGCGTAATCCATACAAGGTTGAGCCCGTTGCCTTGCTCAAGCCGAATCGCGGAATGCCACAGGCGAAAGATATGTACCACAAGACCAAGGAGTTCTTTGAGCAATTCACATCTCAGGAGCCCCTCGTTATTGAGGATACCAAGGTCGATTTTGACCGTTGGATCTTCGATCGGGAGTTGTTCAAGGATAAACTGGAGCATGAATTGCCGCTCACAGATTTCTTCTCATGGTGCATGAAAACACTGAAACATGATTTCAGCAATGTCGATACCGACAAACTGTTTGCCGTGGCTAATCTGCTGTTTGATGAAGATCTGCTGATAGAATTCAATAAGAAGGCAGAGCGACTGAATATCA
This sequence comes from Bacteroidota bacterium, assembly GCA_041170085.1. Lineage (GTDB taxonomy): Bacteria > Bacteroidota > Bacteroidia > Flavobacteriales_D > Sanyastnellaceae > JAWXBG01. Next base: position 19,253 of record JBEAZL010000283.1, on the reverse strand, counting down.
AGACCCAGTCGTCGACACTTACAGTTCCAAAACTTAAAATTTACCGAAATGGTTTACCCGAATAATCACAGACAAATCGTAGAGGCCCTGATGAGCGGTAAGTTCATCCTGTCTGCTGACGATCTCTTTATCGTTCTTAAAGAAAACGAGGTATTCTATACTGAATTTTTTAAGGTTTCATTCAATTATCAACTGAACCTACGTCAGGATTATGCCTACCTGATTTCTTCAGAAACGAATGAAAATTTATCCCGCGATATCAGCATCTTCATGGCTATTCTGAGCTATGAGCTGGACCGCGATGGAAGGAATTTTATGGAAATGCTGGAGTATCATGAATTCGCTTTAGAGGAGATCGACAGGTACTTTGAAAATACATCTTTTATCGATCTTGTAGAGAGCAATAAGCAGCTTAAAGACTCAGACAGCCGTAAGTCGTTGATTAACTCAATGGCGAGAAGGAATATCGTACATAAGGCTTTTGAAGATCGCTTCACCTTTACACCGGCTCACAAGGTTTTTGTCGACTTTGCCAAAGAACTTGCTATTAAGCGGATGCAACAGGATTCTTATCAAATGAACTGATCTCCCTTGAAATTCACCGGTGGCGAGAGCCAATGAGTGAATTCGATAAGATAAATGGTCGCCTGGTGCGACCATTTTTGTTACCCCGTATTTTAATTGAGGATAAGTGCAATATGAACCGGAATGTGATTTGAAACAGATCCGGTTGACTTCAATCGAGAATGAGGAGAACAAAAAAAGGGCCTTCAAAGAAGGCCCTTTTTCAATATGTGGGGAATGCTTACTGCTTGATGATCTTGATGGTCTCAAGTTGCTGACCGATGGTCAGGTTGAGGAAATAAACACCCGATTCGAGTTGGGTGATATCAAGAGCTTCAACAATAACTTCCTGGTTTTTGTTGATGTTGCGCTGAACAACCATGCGACCCTGAGCATCAGTAACCTGCATCAGGATGAGCTGGTTCTGAATTCCACCCAAAGTGAGGTTGAAACGACCTGAAGTTGGGTTCGGGCTAACTGAAATGGTGTAGAAACCACCCATTTCATCAAGACCAGTGATAGTTACCTGCTCAGTCCAGCTACAGCCATTATCATCTGTAACAACTACTGTGTAGGTACCTGCATCGTCAAGACCATTGATATCCTGTGTGTCGGCGCTGAAACCGTTTGGACCAGACCACTCATAGGTATAGTTTGGTGTACCACCGGTAACAGTCAGGTCAATATCACCGCCATCTTCATCAACACCGCTGATGATAGTAACGCTACCTTCGAGTTCAGCGGGCTCAGTGATTTCAACTGTGCCTACAGTAGTCTGACAGCCGTTGTTGTCTTCAATAACCAGGCAGTAGGTGCCAATGTCGAGGCCATCAAATTCGTTTGATGACTGGAAGTTATCACCGCAGTTGTCGCTGTATGAGTATGGTCCGACACCACCTGTGGCAGTGATTACAATGGCACCATCTTCATCGCCATTACAGGTTACATCAGCTGAAGTTGAAGTACCTTCCAGTGCAGCTGGTTCCTCAACAGTTCCTTCGGCAGTTGAAGCACAACCGTTGGCGTCTACAACGTCATAGGTGTATGTTCCGGCTCCCAGTCCACAGAACTGAGTGAGGTTCGTACCATTAATAAGGTATGGAGCTGTACCACCGCTAACGGAGATTTGCACACAACCATCTTCCTCACCGAAACATGTTACATCAGTGCTGGTCGAAGATGAAGTCAGTGCAGTTGGTTCTTCAATTACGAAAGTGTTTGTGCCCTCGCAACCATTGGCATTCATAGCGTATACTGTGTATTCGCCGGCTCCAAGACCTGTGAAGGTACCTGAACCGAAATTCTCTCCATCAAGGCTGTATGTGAAGCTGGCGTTGTTTCCACCGGTAGCTGTTGCAGTGATAGTACCGTTGGCGGCATCAATACAAAGAGCGTCTGTTACGTTTGCAGCAACTGTAATCGGAGCAGGGGCAACAATGGTAAAAGGAACATCATCGATACATCCGTTGGCATCCATACCATACATGATGTGGCTTCCTGCAGGAACGTTCTGAATAAAGTTGGTGCCGTCGATATATGGACCATCAATGTTGTCAATACTCCAGTCAACGTCACCTGTTCCACCGCCCCATGTCATAGACACAGCTCCATCGTCAGTGTTAGAGCAAGTGGCAGGAACAGTTCCTGAAACAATCAGAAATACTGCTGAAGGTTGGCTTATGCAAAACTGAGTTGAGTTACCAACACAACCGTTGTCATCTATGGCCTGAATACGGTAGCAATCGGGAAGCAGACCAGTGAAGTTTGCTGAGCTCTGAACGATAGGGTTACCGAACTCGTCAAGTACGTTCGTATTTTCCGGAGAGTACTGGAGATAGTAATCGAATGTTCCTGTACCACCGCTGGCACCTGCGTTTACTACAGATCCGTTGGCAGCACCGTTACAGTTAACGTTGGTTGGGGTGCTGGCACCAATGGTTACAGGGTTTACTACCATATTCACAGTAGTGCTTACGATACAAGTTCCGTAAGTTCCACCTGGATTGAAGTTAGGGTCATCCCACTTGGTGTCGCGCACTGATACAGTATAGTTTCCTGAGGCCAGATTATTATATGCCTTTTCGAGTGGTGGTGAGCCGAATGTAAAAGCACCTCCATTGAGGCTATACTTTGGGAAAAAGTCGCTGGTAGTAGTCATAACAACAGCAACGCTACCATTGGTGCTGTTGCTGCAAGTCGGTGAAGTGGATGTTACTGATCCGAATGCAAGGTCACATACGAGACAGCTTCCGTCGTCTGCAGTGGCGTTTTCATTGTAGTTAACCGCCGTAGCGTCCATACAACCATAGATGGCTACTTCACCACCGCTGGTGAACTGAAGACCGGTTTGTTCGAGGTATGGATCACCTGCGCTGTCCCAGTTTGGGAAGCACTGAATGTTGAACTGACCAGAGAATGAACCGTTGGTGGTCACCTGCATGATCATAACCTTGAGGTCAGCACCAGCAAAGCAGTTTGCATCGCCGGGAAGACCAAACCATGCACCACCTACCTGTGAGTTCACCACGAAGCTGCCACCGCAGATTTCGCTGTTACCAAACTCATTGGAGAATGGCTGGGCTGCATCTTCGAGGAGGAATATGGCGCCGCCCGGAGTACCTGAATTTTCGCGGCCAATAGTGATAAATGAATCATAGCAGGTCGATGGGTCAATGGTGCAGAACACCGGGTTGAGGTCATCAGCCTTTTCTGCGCCAAACGGGCTATTCCATACACAACCTTCGTTTACTGTGAAGAGCATCGGAGATTCTACCTCTCCATAAACAGTAGCAACGACATCACTCGCATTTGTACAGTTCGCATAAATGCGGTAAGTGGTGTAACCTACAGGGTAGTTCGTCACCGACCCATCGTAAGTGTAGTACTCTTCCACCGTAATACTGGTGACTTGAGCGTGAGTAAAAGTGCAGGCTAAAGCCAGCAACGAAACGAGTAAAAACTTTCTCATTCTGTTTTGGGTGTTATTTGCGTCTTAGTTATAAACGTGCAAATATAGCTGGGGTTGCCTCCATGATTATCACGTTTTTTAAACACGGTGAGTTAGTTAAAACCCCTGACATACAAAAGAAAAGGCCCCCGAATCGGAGGCCTTTTTATTTTACGTTTTAGGATTCCCGGATTATTCAATAACCAGCTTCACATTGGCACTGGTAGTTCCCTGAATCACATTCAGTTGGTAAACACCGGCAGCCAAATGACTGAAATCCATCGGAATTGAAGTTTTTGCAGCATTGACAGACAGTTTGGAGCCATATACCTTCTTACCTGTCAGGTCAAATACAACCATTTCCGCTGATCCGGCATTCATACCTTCAATCTGAAGGTTAAAGGCACCCAAAGTTGGGTTAGGATTCACAGAAACAGAGAAGTCGAAGCTGCTTTCTGCAATACCGACAATGATGGTAACCGGATTATCCAGGCAGAGTTCACATCCGTTTTCGTCAGTCACACACAAGGTATAATCGCCGGCTGCGAGTCCGGTAACATCTTCGGTTGTGCCTACTTCGTTACCATCTGCATCTGTCCAGCTGTACGTGTAATCTCCGGTACCACCGGTTACGGTAGTATTGATGAAACCTTCATCGTTTCCACCATCACCTCCGTTTGAATCAACAGTGATGCTGAGTTCTTCAGCATTCTCGATTGTTACAGTACCGCTCACTTCACAGCCATTGTCATCCGTTACGGTGTAATCGTAAACACCGGCGGGAAGTCCGTCAAAGGTTCCGTTGTCTTGCTCTACACCGTCAAGCACATAGGTATATGGAGCTGTTCCTCCATTGGCTGTCAGGGTCACTGTTCCGTTTTCGTTGTTATAGCAAAGAACGGCTTCTGAATCGGCATCTACGGTCAGGGGATCCGGCTCGGTGATAATTACCTCAATCACTGCTGTGCATCCGACAGCATCAGTTACGGTCACTTCGTACATTCCGGCAGGAAGGTCGGTGTAGGTGCAGTCAAAGTCTGTCATGCCGTCTATAGAGCAGGTCAATGAACCTGTTCCGCCTGATAATTGCAGGGAGAAGAAACCGTCATTGCCGCCATAACAGCTAACATGCCCGATAATCACATCGGCATTGATAGGAGAGGGCTCGGTTACGGTAAATGTCTCAGATTCAGACATACATCCATTTTCGTCAGTCGCAACCCAGTAGTATGAACCGGCCATCAGTCCGCAGTAGTCAGGAGAAGAAAGCATAACCGGATTTCCGTCTCCATCCAGAACGTTGAGGTCTGTAGAAGCGTCGATCAGTTCACAAATCACTTCACCAGTTCCTCCTGTCACGCAAGCGGTTGAAATGCAACCATCATTTCCACCGAAACACGTAACAGCAGATACAGATGTTTCGCAGAAAGTAATTGCTTCAGGCTCTGCCACTGTGAAGGTCCCGGAAACAGCTTCGCAGCCATTTGAATCCATCACATGCCAGTAGTAGTTACCTCCGTTGAGACCACAATATGCTGCCTCGGTCAGGTCGCCTGCCACCAGTATATCAGTGTCGGCGTTGTACAATGAAATAGCATAAGGTGCGACGCCACCATCTGTACAGCCAGCTGCGGCACAACCATCAGCAGCTCCGTTACAGGTTACCGCTTCAGTAGTAGTAGGACAGAAACCAAGTTCCTCCGGCGAATCAATTTCAAAGTTGTCCGAAGTGAAAGTACAGTTATTGGCATCGGTGGCTACCCAGTAGTACATACCTGCCGGCAGACCACAATATGATGGAGAGCTCAGAGCAACGAGGTTTCCATTTTCGTCTGTGAAGGGCATATTATCCGCTACATCGATGATGGTAAAGGTGAAGTTCCCTTCACTACCACTCCAGCAGAGGTCTTCAGCACACCCATCCCATGAATCGGAGCATGTTGCTGAACTTGTCGTTGTTTCACAGAATTCAACACCCTCGGTGTTCAGGGTAAAGTTGACAGTCACAATGCACTGACCATAGGTATTATTCGGGTCAATGCTCAGATCATCAAATCTGTCGTCGCGGATTACAATCTGATAGTTTCCGTTCGCAAGACCAGTAAATGTTTCTGAGTTACCGAGGTTTTGGAGAGCACCGCTATTAAAAGACCACATATAGTTGCCCTGAGCACCTGACAGTGATATAGAAATGGAGCCATCAGAGCTATAAACGCATGTCGGAGGGGTGCTGCTTGATGATGTTACCATCAGCATGCACGGGAACAGACATGAACCATCATTGATAGTTGCACCTGCATCGAAATTCAAAGCACCGGCAGTCGTACAGCCATAGCAGCTGTAATCACAGCTGCCATCATCGATGGTAGCAGAAGGGGAATAGTTGCAGGCAGTCATATCTGTACAGCCATTACAAGAGAAATCGCAGCTGCCATCATCACATCCGGCAGCAGAGTCGTAGTTGCATGCCATAACATCAGTACATCCGGGATAAGTACAAGACCCGTCGTCAATGGTGGCAGTCATGCTGTAGTTACACGCAGCGGCGTCAGTACATCCGATACATGAGTAATCGCAAGATCCATCGTCCTGAGTAGCCCCTGCATCGAAGTTACATGCTTCAGAATCGGTACAGCCCAGACAAGAATAATCACATGAACCATCATCTTGGTTTGCATTTGGGTTGTAGTTGCATGCAATCGGATCAGTACAACCGGTCACCAGACCTGTGGTTGCAAAGAGTCCGGTTTGTTCAATATATCCTGATCCCGCACCAGTCCAGTTAGGGAATACCTGCAGGTTTAAAGAGACTGTGATATCACCGGCTGTGGTCACCTGGGCAAGAAGCACCTTCAGGTTGGCATCGGGGAAACAGTTCAAGTCTCCGGGAAGACCAAACCATGCGCCACCCACTTCATCATTGAGAACGAAGCTGGCACCTACGTTTCCGGCCGCGAAGTTCGAAATCCACGGCTGCGCTGCGCTTTCCAGAGTGAAAATGGCTCCACCTGGGGAGGCCAGATTTTCACGCCCTATGGTTACGAACGAATCCAGACATATTTCCTGAAAAATACCACAGAAACCCTGGTTGATAGCAGGACCAGTGGAACCTCCAAGCGGAGTATTCCAGATGTTTCCACCAGTAACCTGAAATGACATCGGAGCATAAACATCTCCATAACAAGTTGAAACTACATCCGTCGGATTGGTACAATTGGCGTATATCCTGTAGGTGGTGTGTCCATCAGGATAACCGGCGATTGTGTTGTTGTCAACGTAGTACGTCTCTATACTCACCGAGGTGACCTGGGCAAATACAGAAACGGTGGCCAGGCAACTGACCAGAAGTAAAAATTGCTTCATAGATTTATGGTTTACTGAAATATGATAGGGGTTCAAAATCCTAAAACAGGTCGTCAAACTTACAATTTGAAATGAATATGTCCTCTATTCAGGGGCTTTATTAGACCAATTGTGATAAAAAGGTGATAAATAAAAAAACCCGCCGGCCTGAGGCTCGACGGGTTTTTACGAAAACTTTCTAAAAAGGTTTAGCGAATCTCAATCATTCGGCTCTGCGTGCCAAACTCGCTGATCAACACCAGATTATAAACTCCTGTGCTGAGTGAACCCACCGGAAGTACCGTAACCTGCTGACCAGAGATGCGGCCAAGGTTCTCAGAAACTACCGTCTGACCAACAGCGTTGATCAGATTCACACGGATCATTTGTGAATTAGCAGAATTAAACTGAATGTTCAGGTTATCTGTCGCAGGAACAGGAAATACGTTCAACTCTTCAACGATGGTCTGATCGGCTACGCTTACGTTGCAATCTTCGCAGGCATCAAAGCAAACCACAGCGATGGTTTCAGGCTGACCTGAACGAACATGCACGCGGTTGTATCCGCCAATACCGTTGGCTACACCACACTCAGCAAGACCTGGATTTTCCTCGTTCGCTGAAACATCAACGTCATCGCGAACAAACTTGTACTGGATTTCTGCAGGACCGCTCACATTAACTGTGCATGTATATACCATGTCTGCATCATCATCAGTCATAGTCACTGCACCACCCTGCCACTGCGGGTCAGTGAAGTTACCAATCAGGAACATGGCTGTCGGAGCCGGATCCATTTCAGCGGTGTTCACCAGGAATGTAATATCAGCAGGATCAGGATTTGCAATACATTCTGCAGTGCACTGGTTGTAGCAATACTCAACGGTCATGGTTTCACCCTCAACGATGATTTCCCTGTTGCCGCCTACATTACATTCTGCAGGAAGCGATTCATTGTCGTTGTCGGCACCATTCCAGTCGTTACCATTAATGAATTTGTAATTGTACGTGCCTGGCTGAATCGCAACTGTGAGTTCATAGATACCGTCTGCATCTCCATCGGTGAGTTCGTAGTTGGCATCGCCCGGGCTCCAGCCCTGGAATGAACCAGCAACGTGAACACCATTCGGAGAAACGGTCTCAAGGCTCATGTTCACCATAAAGGTCACCATGGTTGGCAATACACAAGGTGAACAAGCATTGAAGCAATATGCGTCCAGAACTGTGTTTGTTTCTGTGAGGATGGCAAGACGGTTACCGTTTCCGGCTGAGCAATCTCCACCAATGGTTTCAATGATGCTGTTTTCAGTCCAGTCATCACCATTGATAAATTTGTATTCGAGGTCTGTTCCGTTAGGAATTACAGAGGGGTCGAAGGTGTAGTATACTTCATACACACCAGGTGCTTTCTCAGTCATGGCCGTTGCACCAGGATCCCATCCCTGAAACTCACCGGCTACATGAATTCCATCAGGGCTGATGGCAGCTTCCTGACTCAGGTCTACGCGGAAACGAACGGTCTTTGTTCCAACCGGACCGCAAGAGGCGAATTCTACATGGTAAGTGATGTCTGCATCTCCAACCCAGATTTCACGGTTGCCGTTTCCATTCACCTCTACCTGACAGGCATTCGGAACATCTTCCTCCTGAGGCCAGTCATTGCCGTTGATGAATTTGAACTCATAACGCTCTGCAATGAGCTGCAGGGTCACAGAATATACACCATCCATGTCATCGTCAGACATCGCTATGGCCGAAGGTGACCAGTTGGTGTATGCGGCATTCTCTGGTGTGCCGTCATAATTCACGTCGTTAAAGTTACCGGCGATATGAACTCCATTATCGCTAGGAGTAGCGCCGTTCAGATCGACTTCAAAAGTGACATTCACCTGTGCGGATGTCCACACAAACAGCGAAAGACACATCATGGTCAGGTAGAACTTCTTCATGTTGCTGAATGATTTTTTTTGGTTTGTTTTTGACTTCGTGTACTTTTAACACTTTCCAAAAGTATAAGAATTTTCTTACCCTCAGGTAATAATCAATTGATTTATGAACAGATTTCTGGCCTTGTTGGTTCTCGGGTTTGGAATCCTGACGCTCCGGGCTCAGGATGACAGGCAATCGTGGAAAGCAGAACCTCCTTCCTGGTTCTCGGGAATGGAGGATAACTCCTGGCAGATCATATTTACCGGCCCCGGCATTTCAAAATATTCGGTAACCGCGAAAGGGGCAAGAATTCTCAGTACGACCAGATTCGAAAATCCTGACTACATCGCCGTTGAGGTCTCACTAAAAAAGCATCCAAAAAGCGGCTACATCACGTTTTGGTTCGAACATGGAAAATCCCTTGAAAGTTTCGATTATCTGATTCAGGCTAAAGATCATAAACCGGTCGGACTGACTCCGAATGACCTAATCTACCTCATCATGCCTGATCGTTTCGTCAATGGTGATCTCCGCAATGATTCAATGGCCTGGATGAACGAAGTGACCGTAGACCGCAAAAACATCATTGGAAGACACGGAGGTGACATTCGGGGAATCATAAACCATCTGGGTTACATCGATGAGCTTGGCGCCACGGCTCTTTGGCTGAATCCCGTCCTTGAAAACAACGAACCACGTGAATCATATCACGGTTACGCCATGACCGACCTCTATCAGGTCGATCAAAGATTAGGCAGCAATGACCTGTATTTTGAGCTTTCCGGAAAACTGCATGAAAAGGGTATGAAGCTCATCATGGATGTGGTCTACAACCACGTGGGAGACAAACATCCATTCATGATTTCACCGCCAGACAGCACCTGGGTGCATCAATGGCCGAAATTCACGAGAACTTCATACAGGGCTGAAACACTTCTGGATCCATATGCCAGCGATGCGGACCGAAACCAAATGGCCCATGGCTGGTTCGACAAACACATGCCCGATCTGGATCAGAGGAATCCGGTAGTGGCAAGATGGCTCACCGACTGGAGTCTGTGGTGGATAGAAAAGGCCAAACTCGATGCGTACCGAATCGATACCTACGCATACCCGAATCAGGAATTTATGTCAAACCTGAACAGACGAATCCTGCAGGAATATCCGGGCTTCACACTTTTTGGAGAAACATGGGTGCAGGGTTCTCCGATACAGGCATGGTTTACCCATGACAACGGATATGCTCCACCTTCATTTCTGCACGGAGTAACCGACTTTCAGCTCTATTACGCAATTACCGAAGGCCTGAAAGAACCATTTGGATGGACCGAAGGCCTGGCAAAGATTGAGCTCACCCTCAGCCATGACGTTCTATATGATGATCCGTATCGAAATGTCACTTTCCTGGATAACCACGACCTGAGCCGTTTCTATTCTGTAATAGGAGAGGACCTCAAGAAGTGGAAGATCGGGATAGGGCTACTGCTCACACTACGCGGAACACCCTGTGTTTATTATGGTACGGAAATACTGATGAAGAATTTCGCCAATCCCGACGGACATGTTCGAAGTGATTTTCCCGGAGGATGGCCAACCGACACCATCAATAAGTTTACACCCAGAGGCAGAACGGAAACCGAAAATGAAGCATTCAATTTTCTCGCAGGGATTGCCAACTGGAGAAAACAGAATCAGTGGTTTGGATCCAGCAAACTCACGCAGTTCGTTCCAAGAGACGGAGTATACGTCTATTTCCGTCATACACCGGAACAGTCTCTGATGGTAATCGTGAATCAGAATGAATCTGCTTCAGAACTCGATTTGACGCGGTTTCGTGAGCGCACAACCGACGTCGGATTTTCAACCGGCCAGAACATTTTGAATCATCAGTCGCATGACATCACCGGCAATCTTTTGATTGAACCTTCCAGTGTTCTTATGCTTCATCTGAAGTGATCAGCGAGGCCAGAATCGTGCGCCACTGATCAGGTATTTCAATGGTTTTTCGCTGCCCGTAGTCAAAGCAAACCAGAATTGATGTGGCAGTTCCAAATTCGACCTGTTCTCCGTTGCTCACTCCTGTGAGCTGGTAACTCAGGGTAAAGCTCTTTGTACCAAGATGGGTGGGCGAGACTTTAATGACCAAATTATCCTTCATGGTCACAGGCCGTTGATAATCCATCGTATTTCTGGCTACTATGATTCCCAAAGCATTCCAGTCCCATGGTTTTCCCAGCAACTGTCTGAAAAAGGAAATTCTGGCCTGTTCGAGGTATGTGAAGTAGATGGCATTGTTGACGTGTCCCATGGCATCTATGTCTGAGAATCTTATCTCTTGCACATGAGGGAGTATTTCAGGTGTGTTCATTCGAAATAATAAAGTGTTCCATTATCACTTCCCGCCCAGAAGCCGTCCCCGGCCGGATATAATTGGTAGAGGTTGGGACGATCCTCAACCATGTATGCATTCCAGCTACCATGGCTGAAAGTCCAAAGGGTGCCATTCATGCCACATGCCACAACTTCATTTCCATTTGTTGATATATCATTAAACACAAAAGACTGATGAAGGCGAGGTGTTTTGGCCCATTCGTTCCAGGAAATCCCATCTGTTGATTCAAGAATGACGCCCTGTGAGCTGCAAGTCGCAAAGCCATCATGCCACCTGACTATACCTGTATAGAAATCGTTGTCCGGCTGAGTGGCAAAGGAATCTTCGAGCTGGTTGCCAAATTTCAATATTTCGCCATGACCGCATGCTATGCCCGCCTCAGCGTCAAGCACCAAATCGCGGAATTCGTGTTGCTTAAAAATGAACTCCCAATTCAGACCACCGTCATTGCTCTGAAATAATACTCCTTCTCCCAGATTCTCGCCACCGGCGAAATACACCTTGTTGCCTCCGGCAAATTGAAATTGCCTGATGGCTGGTCTGTCTTCTTCATGAAAAGGGACCTGATCACCAAGCCACAATGGCGACCAGTTCCGGCCATCCGGACTGCGCCAAATGGAGAGGAACTCACCTCCGGCCCAGAATATGCCTGCGCTATCGCGTTCAATGGTGTAAAAGCTTCTTTCGCCCTGAGTAAGACAATTTACCCATGAACTACCCTGATCAGTGGAGTAGAGGATGAACCCTTCCTGTCCGCGTGTTCCGCCGCAAACCCATATGGTGTCTTCACCTTGCCAGATATCGTTCACACGCATGTTTACTCCGGTGTGCGCGATCCTGGCGGGAATCATTTCCTCTGCGTGTTTGTTGCATGACAAGATGGACACGACAATAGTCAGAGCCGCTGATACTTTCATGTACAGTGAAACACTTGCTTTCATTTGCCGTGCAAAGCAAGTCGAAAATGGAGATTAAATCACCCTGATGCGATTGAAAAGCTGTTCCTTGAATCCCCGGGATATGGGTATTTCGGAATGAGGCATTTTTACCGTCATATGAGCCATGTCCACATCCTCGATCTTGTCGAGATTTACAGCATGATTTCGGGTTACCTGAACGAAGTTCTTTTGTGGTAGCAAGGCCAGAAGGTCCTTCATCGTAATCTTGCAGGTGATTGCCTTTCCCCCCAGATTGAGCGTGCAGTATTTTCCTTCGACCTCCACGCTTTCGATATCCCTGATCGGGATTTTACGGAGCCTGTGTCCAATCCGGGTATACAACACCTGCTCGGAGGCATCTGTAATGGCTGATTCTATAGCTCCTGCATAAGAATTTTCGAGGGCCAGGCTGATGGCCCGTTGCAGTACCTGACGATTTAAAGGCTTGGAAATAAATGCGAAAGGTGAAGCTGACTTTGCCTTTTCGAAAATGCTCTCGTCGTCGTGTGCAGTCAAAAACAATATAGGAACCTTTCGGATTTCATTGCATTTACGCGCCAGTTCAATACCATCGACATTGCCATTGAGGTTGATGTCCACTATAAGAATGTCAGGCATTTTAGTCGAAAACAAGACCAGAGCATCCAGCGCATTATCAGCGAAGCCGCATACCTGGTGCCCCATATCCGACAAAAGAGCATCCAGGGTAGTCCGTACCACCAGATCATCTTCCACCACAAGAACCTGGGTAGATTCAGGCATGTTGAGGGTTAGTTTGGTTAAAGTATCGTAAAGGTAAACGCTATACCAGGCTATTCCGAATGTTCTGTAACTGCGAATAAGCTTTTTGTACTCAGGTTTTTACCATTTGTGTCAAGCGGTTCTTTTATTCCTAAACCGGTCCTGTTGTTTGGAATCATATTTTGTTAACCTGAGGATACAATTCGCTTAATCGGTTTCCGCCTGCTGATAACTCGGCCATCAGGCTCTTTTCCGGCATCAAATGCCGGGGTATATTTGCAGAATGTGAGAGGAAATTATGGCTGCAAATCCCTTATTTGAAGAACAGTACGTAACCGAAGTGGTGGAAGTGGAAGAGAAGTCACTCATTCTCTTCAACGATGATGTAAACACCTTTGATCACGTGATTGAATCACTTGTTGATGTCTGCGGCCACGAATGGCTTCAGGCCGAACAATGTGCCATCATCGTGCACTATAAGGGCAAGTGCGACGTTAAGAGTGGCTCCTTTGATAAATTGGAACCCATGTGTACTGCTCTTCTGGAGCGGGGGCTCTCTGCAGAAATTCACTGAAAAAACAATATTCTATGCGCAGATATTCAATAGTGGTAGTGTCCATTATGGCATTCACGGCTCTGGTGGTTGCCTGTACCAAGGTTCCTATCACTGGCCGGAAGCAGATGAATCTCCTTCCTGAAAGTGAAATGATTGGGATGAGCCTCCAGGCATACTCCGAATTTCTTGCCTCTGCATCCGTGGTTCCGGACAGCGATTCCCGCACCCAAATGGTGAAACGCCTGGGAAGTCGCATCAAATCTTCAGTCGAGCAATTTCTGAGAGACAACGGACAGGAGAAGAGAATTGAAGGGTTCCAGTGGGAATTCAACCTGGTAAATGATCCTTCGATTAATGCCTGGTGCATGCCGGGAGGGAAGGTAGTGGTGTACACTGGCATTTTGCCTGTTACACAGGATGAAGCCAGTCTTGCCGTCGTGATGGGCCACGAAATTGCCCACGCCATAGCGCGTCACGGCAATGAACGCATGAGTCAGGGTCTTCTTTTGCAGGCAGGTGGTGTTGCGCTCAGCGTATTGATTTCAGAAAAGCCCCAGCTTGCTCAGGATCTTTTCCTTCAGTCATATGGCATTGGTGGAACTCTCGGAATCCTCGCCTTTAGCCGTCAGCATGAGCTCGAAGCAGATAAAATGGGTCTGATTTTCATGGCCATGGGAGGGTACGATCCCCGCGTGGCTCCGGACTTTTGGGAGCGTATGGCGGCAGGGGGTGGCGCAGCTCCTCCCGAATTGCTCAGCACCCATCCGAGCGACGAAACGCGCATTCAGGAGCTGACAGCCTTCATGCCAGAGGCACTGAAGTATTACAAGCAATAGTCTGTCTGATTCTCAGGATGATCTCCTGACAGAGGCGTTCTGAGGGAGCCTGGCAGGACTGGCGGGCTGGATCAATTTTGTACTGTCGGCCTTTTCGGGTTCTGACAAAAAAATGCTGAACAGGTTAAAATATCCGTCGGAAAGTTTAAAGCCTGACGTTTTGTCCTTTTCCTTTTTTGGGTCTCCTTCCGGGGCAGGCAACGTAGAAGCCGCAGTAGCAGCGAGACTCAGCAATGTTCCGGCTGAAAGCAAAATGATGGTCTTTTTCATGGCAAGGCTTGTGATGTGTGAAGGTACACGAGTGAAGTATGGAGGAAACGCCCTTAACGAATTTTAATAATGAAATCACTGACACGGACAAGATCAAGGATGCCGTTTTTTTCTCAGTGATCTTTCTCGCCATCATCTGGGCGATTTTTCTCATGGACGATGTGCTGGGATATCATCTCAAATCACATGGCCTGCGTCCGAGAAGTGTCGAAGGACTCAAGGGCATCTTCACCATTCATTTTCTGCATGGAGATCTGAAGCATATCGCACAAAACTCCTTGGCTTTTCTTGTACTGAATTCCTTTCTTTTTTACTTCTATCGCCCCATTGCCCTGAAGGTTTTTCTGTTTCTATTCTTCCTTCCGGGCATGGTTTTATGGCTGTGGGCAAGACCGGATAATCATATCGGTGCAAGCATGCTCATTTTTGGAGAAGCGGCATTCCTTTTCACCAGCGGAATAATCCGCAAGGACGGTAGAATGATGCGGGTCTCCCTGGTTGTAGCACTTTATTATGGCTCCCTGATTTGGTATGTATTCCCCATTGACCCCACCATTAGTTGGGAAGGTCATCTTTCGGGTCTTCTCACTGGTGTGGTTCTGGCCCTCTGGCTGAGAAATCAGGGGCCTCAGCGCATCCCGTTCCAATGGGAGCTGGAACCTGATGAAGATGAGTTGGTCGCAGATGTGCCGTCTGATGAACAGGCCGTTCCAGTCGGATCACAGGACAGCACTGCGCATGCGAACAGAGTCGTTGTTCATTATGAATACGTAGAGAAAAAGCCCGACACGGCTAAAAAGCCTCTATCAGGAAGTGATTCGGAAAAAACTGAGCGGGTCGAACCTTAGTTGTTGAGCATCACAGGCATCACCAGCATCAGCACATCCTCAGCCTCGTCCTTGCGCTCAACAGGGGTAAGGATACCTGCGCGATTCGGTGCACTCATCTCGAGGTTGATATTCTCGGTTTCAAGGTTATTCAGCATTTCCTGAAGGAAACGTGAGTTGAAACCAATCTCCATGTCCTCGCCGTTATAGCTGCATGACAAACGCTCCTGAGCTTCATTGGCGAAGTCAAGGTCCTCGGCAGAGATATTCAGCTCCGAGCCAGAGATTTTCAGACGAACCTGATGGGTTGTCTTATTGGCGAAAATGCTCACACGACGGATTGAATTGTAGAAATCCAGACGGTCTATGGTGAGTTTGTTGGGGTTTTCCTTAGGAATTACCGCTTCGTAATTCGGATATTTTCCTTCGATCAGACGGCACATGAGAGTGACATTATCGAAGGTAAACAGAGCGTTATTCTCAGTGTGTTCAACCACGACTTCAGAATCTGAATTGCCCAGGGCGCTGCGAAGCAGGTTCAGAGGTTTTTTAGGAACGATGAATGATGCACTTGCACCTCCTACATCGGTTCGGCTGTATCTCACCAGTTTGTGAGCGTCTGTAGCCACGAGCCTCAGGCTGTTTTCAGTGATCTCAAAGAACACTCCGCTCATCACCGGCCTCATATCATCATTGCCGGAAGCAAAGATCGTCTTGGCTATAGCCTTTGAAAGCAGAGAACCAGTCAGTTTAACAGACTTGGCCTGCTCAACCGCAGGGGCCTTCGGGAAATCCTCGCCGTTCTGACCGGTAAGCTTGTACTTACCGAAATCGCTGGAAATCTCGATACCGAAAGTTTTGGTGTCGATGGTAAAGGTCAGCGGTTGCTCCGGCAGACTTTTGAGAATATCAAGAACCAATCGGGCCGGAACAGCTATTATGCCGTCCTCCTTGGCTTCTATGGCCATGCGGGTGGTCATGGCAGTTTCCAGATCACTGGCAGAAAGAATGAGTTCCTTTCCCTTAATTTCAAAAAGGAAATTGTCCAGAATTGGAAGGGTGTTACTGCTGTTCAGTACACCACTCAGGAGTTGCAGTTGCTTGTGAAGCGCCGTGCTGGTTACAATGAATTTCATCGACGTGATGTGATTAAAATCGGGTGGCAAATATATACGTCAGTCAGTGGTATCGGAGCGAAAAGATGTAACGATTGAGTTGTTATCATTGCGAAGAAAATTAACGATCATATGAAGCGCCTTTTTTGGTTTGTATTAGGTTGTGTTATGCTGGCAGCCTGCTCTGATAAACAGCAGGTTCAGCTGTTACCCGATGCTATCAGGGGCCTGGCCTCACCCCTAAAGCTTGGTCATGATACAACCACAATAAGGCTGTTCGATTACTTCTCAGATCTTCGCGGCATTACATCCGTGACTATCACCGAGGCTCGTATGGCCGCCATGCCGGGTTTCGACTTTATCACGGTTATGGATACGGTGGATGGTGAGATAACCATCAAAGGTAATTTTTCAGCAAGTCCACTCTACAATCTCCGGGTAATCAAACAGGGAGAACCGTACGATATACCGGTTTATCCATCTGATAAACAGGAGATTAAATTCACGTACGCAGGCGATCCGGGTGCCAGGACAGCCGAAATGGCAGGTAGTATTAACGGATGGAATCCAAAAGCGACTCCACTGACAAAAGACAGCTCGGGCTGGTCAACCAATCTTGTGCTTTCCCCGGGTCGTTACCCATACCAATTGGTGGTGGATGGCACCTGGAAGTTAAATCCCGAAGTCTCCGAGACACTCCCCAATGGACAGGGTGGATTCAATAGTGTGTTGAAGGTGGGTGATCCAGATTACTTAAAGCCAATTATTTATGTTAAACACTGCAGGGATAGTGTAGTTTATTTTGGGGTAGATGGCGATCCGAAAAACATACAGGTGTCAGCCTACCTCCAGAATACCCTGATTGCGAGCCCGACAGTAACAGGTGGCACATTTGAGGTTGTGTTACCCGCAGGACTCAAGGGCAGACATTCACTCCGGGTATATGCAGCCAACGAAAAGGCAAGGACAAACGACCTCATGATGCCCTTGACTGATGGTAAAGTAATTGTTGATACAAATGCGCTCAATAGACATGATTATCATAGGAATATCATGTACTTCATGATGGTGGATCGGTTTGCAGACGGTAATAAGATCAATAACAGGCCAACGCTCGATATTTCCATTCACCCCAAGGCGAATAATCTCGGCGGCGACCTTTCTGGAATTCAACAAAAACTTAATGATGGGTATTTTAAAGAATTAGGAATTAATACATTGTGGATTTCACCGATTTCCAGAAATGCTGAAGGAGCCTGGGGGTTGTGGACCAAAGGAGTTACTTCGAAGTTCTCGGGCTACCATGGTTATTGGCCTACCTGTCTCCGCGCGGTGGATGATCGCTTTGGAACAGGCGATGACCTGAGCGGACTTCTAAAGGAATCCCACGACCGGGACATGAACGTGATTCTTGATTTTGTAGCCCATCACGTTCATCAGCAACACCCTCTGTATCAGCAACATCCGGATTGGGCAACCCAGCTTTATCTACCCGATGGCACTCTCAACACCGAGAGATGGGATGAACACAGACTGACGACCTGGTTTGATGTGTTTCTGCCTACCTGGGATTTTTCCAGACCTGAGGTAAGGTTGGCACTGGCCGACAGCGCCATGTATTGGTTAAGGAACTACGAACTGGATGGGTTCCGACATGACGCCACCAAACATGTTCCCGTGGAGTTCTGGCGCGATCTGACAAAGCAGATCAAGTCTGAGATAGACAGGCCTGTTTATCAGATTGGCGAAACATACGGAAACCCGGAACTCATTGGCAGTTATGTGAATAGCGGTCAGATGGACGGCCAGTTTGACTTTAACCTCTATGATGCAGCGGTCGATGCCTTTGCGAATGATGGACGCGGATTTGAGAATCTGGGCAGGACTCTGAACCAAAGTCTCGAAGCCTATGGTTCTCACCATCTTATGGGCAACATAACGGGGAACCAGGACAGAGCCAGATTCGCCAGTTATGCCGATGGATCGGTTTCATTCTCGGAGGATCCAAAGCTCGCGGGATGGACGAGAGATATTCAAAATGCTGGCGATGCGGGTTTCAGGAAAATGGAGAACCTGATGGCATTTATCATGACCATTCCCGGAATTCCTTGCATTTATTACGGTGACGAGATTGCCATGCCGGGAGGTAATGATCCCGATAACCGGAGAATGATGAAATTCGACGGGTTGAATGAAAACCAACTGAAAACCAGAGAGATTACTTCCAAACTCGCCAGCTTGCGCTCTTCCAATATGGCCTTGCTATATGGTCAGACATTCATCCTCAGGGCTGATGAAAAGGCGCTGGTTATCGCCAGAAAGTACATGAACGAAATGGTTTTGACTGTCTTTGCCTCCGGACAGGGAACCATAGAAGTTGAACTGCCGGTCCATCTTGCCCCGGATTCGTGGACGCCTCATTTTGGGAATCAACCCATTGAAAGTACTCGCCAGAAACTCAAATTAGAATTTAAAGGCGCCGGATTTGAGGTTCTTACAAGTTTTTATCGCAAAGGTTGATGCACCCTTTCAGACGCGGTGAATGGCAATCTCGCCATCACCTCATCATGATCACATGCCCCTTGATTTTCTCCATGGTGCCGGTTTGGGCGTTCAGGACCTCTATGACATATGGGTACACGTCGTTCTGAACGAAATGATCACCGCCATTCATGTTTCCCATCCAGGCGAAACCGGGGTCGTTTGACTCGAACACGATGTTTCCCCAACGGTCAAAGACCATTACGCTGAATAGTTCTTCACTGAAGCCCTTACCCGATATCTGCCAAACATCGT
>JBEAZL010000282.1:0-3465 GCA_041170085.1 Bacteroidota bacterium | reverse complement strand
CAACGACAAAAAACCCGATCGCTCCGGCGATGATCTCGAGGGCTGTTTTACCCAGCCATGTAATGGTGCCATATGTGACGCCCACGGCAGCAGATAATCCAAGGGCCTCCATACCCAGTCGCGCGGTGATGTGATATGATCCGAGACCGCCCGGGGTGGGCACGAGCATACCAAAACTGGCCGCTACCACAAAAAAGACGGTGTCAACGATGGACAGGTCTCTTGTCTCCTCCAGCGCATACATCATGCATTGCGACATCAGGATCCAGGTGATCCAGATGCCCAGTGAATAGGCGATAAAGAGCCACTTCCGGCGCAGCTTCAGAACAGATCTCAATCCGTGTCCGATGCCCGCCATAAACTCCCTGAGCCTCTGCACGAAGCTGATGTGACTAAAAAACCTGAATACCACCCACGCGCCGATAATTCCCGCTACAGCGAGAATGCCGAGGTACAACATGAGGTTTGATTTCTCGCCGCCCTCTCTCAGCTGTCCGATCTTGCCAAACAATGAATCAAGCTCTTCGGTGTGTGTCAGGAATGCGAAACCGACAAAGAAGCCGAGCAAGAGCACATCAACAATCCTTTCGAGTATGACGGTGCCGAACAATTTGTCAATCGGAACCTTCTCTGCTCTGTTCAGCAGTCCGCAGCGCGCCAGCTCACCGGAGCGTGGCACGAGGTTGTTCATGAAGTATCCGAACGCAACACTGTGCACGGCTGCCCAAGGTTTAACACGATATCCAAGTGGTTCAAGAAGGATGTTCCACCTGATGCCACGGATGATCATCGCTACATAGCCAAGGCCAAAGGAGAGAATTACCCATGGCCACTTTGCGTTTGATGCGCTCTCCAGTATCTCGCTGAATTTCACCCCACGGTATGCGAAATATAGCAGTCCCAGGCCGATGCCCAGAAAAAGCGTGTACTTCAGAATGCTAAACAGGGTTTTATTCAAAGCTCAGGAGAATCAGAGGGGAAGTTTGTTGCTGGCGGTATCCGGAAATATCACCCATGGTTTGAAGGTTTTAGCCTCCTCAAAATCGATGCTCGCATAGGAGCACACGATAACCACGTCGCCCGGAACAACCTTTCTGGCCGCAGGGCCGTTCAGGCATACCACGCCGGTTCCGCGCTCTCCGGTGATCACGTAGGTTTCAAGTCGCTCTCCGTTGTTCACGTTGAGAACCTGTACCTTTTCTCCTTCGAGCAGGTTAGCTGCCTCCATAAGATCGGGGTCGAGGGTAATGCTTCCGATGTATTGCAGGTTCGCTTCGGTAACGGTCACCCGATGTATTTTCGACTTCAGGACTTCAATAAACATGTGGCAAAAATAGCTTGTTCCCCTGCTGCAACCCGAAAAGGATTGCCGTCAATTCACACGTGAATGACCTGATCGTCGTCGAGGATGGGAAGCTGACGGTACCTCAGCATGAGCTGGGCTATGGTGAGAACGTCTTTCAGACAATAGGTTCTGATGCGGTCAAGGTCCTGTTCATCATAGTAAACCGACCGGACCATGCTGCCGTCAATATCGTCCTTCGGGGTGGGAATATGAAAGATCTTCGCCAGCAACTTCAGGGAGGTATAGTGCTTATAGTCTCCGAATTTCCAGAGCTCCATGGTGTCGAGATGCTGCACCTCCCAGGGCTTTCTTCCTGCCGTGTCAAGCATGGAGGGCAGGGCTATGCCCTGAATCAGCATCCGCCTGCTGAGATATGGAAAGTCGAACTCCTTTCCGTTGTGTGCGCACAGGAGCCTGAAGGGTTCGTTTGTGTGGTTGTTGAGCAGGTCGGCAAAGCCGCTCAGGACCTCATGTTCATCGTCTGAAGAAAACGCGGTACAGCGAAAAACCCTCTCGCCCTGCCGCTGAGAAAAGTATCCCACCCCGATGCAGATGATCTTGCCAAACTCCGCATAAATGCCCGCCTGATTCCAGGAGTCTTCGAGGCTGAGTTCGTTTCTCTCACGGATGTACTTCGATTTTTCCTCCCACAGGTGCTGCAGCTCCGGATCGTTGTCCTGAAAACTGCGCTGTCCGGGCACAGTTTCGATGTCAAGGAAGAGAATCTCCTCCAGGTTAATGTGTTCAAGCATGATATCAGTAGTTTATAGTTTAAGCGCTATGTCAATGTACCTGTACAAATCTGTAGGCAGGTAATTCAGCCTTTCCTTGTCCTGATGATGGCCGATACGCACCATGATCATGTTGTGCTCGGGAAGGGCAATCACATACTGACCGCGAAGGCCGCGGCATACGTACATCTTTCCGCCCTTTTCATGATCTCCAAGCCACCAGTGCAGCCCGTACCAGGTGCATTCAAGGCCGTTCTTATCGGGAATCCCGCTGGGGGTGAGCGACTCCCGGACAAAGGCTGTTGGCACAATGGTGTCGCCCTTCCAAACCCCGTCGTGCAGGTACAGGCTTCCGAGCCGGGCAAAATCCCGGGCGGTGGCATAAATCGCGGAAAATGATTTTTCAAGTCCGCCCTCCTTGTCCAGGTTCCAGTATGCTTCATCCTCTGTCCCGAGCCGCGGCCAAAGCTTCTCTTCTGCGTATTGTGTGAGCGTCTTGCCTGTTGTGCGTTTCAGGATGAGCGACAACAACACGGTGTTTCCGCCTTCATAGGCCCAGTCGCTTCCGGGAATTCGGTCCGTGCGGTACTTCATGGTTTCCTCCTCCAGGTTCTTGCCGAAATAGGCTTTCGCCATGAAACCGAAGGGGTTGAAGTAACTCTCTCCGAAGGGAATTCCGCTTGCCATGGACAGCAGGTTGCGGATGGTCAGCAGGCTGTCTGTTCCTGAATTAAACTCCGGTAAGTATTTCCCCACGCGGTCGTCTATGCTGCCGATATGTCCCTCATCAATGGCAATACCGATTAGCATCGCAGTGACACTCTTCGCCATGGAAAAGGAGTTGGTAACCGTTTCCGGGCCAGTCCCGCCCCAATATCTTTCATAGATGATGCTATCGTTCTTAATGACAATGAAAGCCGTGGTTCCCATGCTGTCGGACCAGGCGAGATCTGCCTCTGCTATTTCCATAGAGTTTGCACGGGGGTGTACCGGCCATGGATCGGGGGTTCCCGGACTCAGGGTGTCCACCACAAAAAACCTCATGTCGTCGATATCAGGATTCTGCACTCCGGCCAGGTAGGTGCACCGTATGCCCCTCAGCACATGCCCGTTGCCCGTGGCGAGAAGAGCTACCACCGCCAACGCCACTATAATCAGCAATCCGAGCCCTATTCGCTTCATCCATTTCAACATGGCAGAAAAATTTTTCGCGGAATTTATAAGGAAAACATAACCTATTGCCCCGGTTTTCAGTAAACAGGTAAAAATGTACCTGACTCGTTTCATCACTTTCCTGATTTCTGTCCTTGTGGGATGGGCATGTCTTGCGCAGGCGCCTCTGGAAGACGCCTCTGAGGCATATGCCATCAGCGACTATACATCCGCAAC
>JBEAZL010000281.1:0-7918 GCA_041170085.1 Bacteroidota bacterium | reverse complement strand
ATTGAGTCCGATGCAAAGTCTGAAGTGAAGTGTGTGGTAGAGCAGGGTGGTCCTTTGTTTTCTAAGAAGGGTCTCAATCTGCCGAATACCAAAATTTCAAAACCCTCTTTATCTGAAAAGGATCACGAAGACCTGCAGTTCGCTTTGGATCAGAATGTAGACTGGATTGGTCTCTCCTTTGTGAGAACAGCAGAAGATGTGCGTGTACTTAAATCGATTATAGCCGAAAGGGAGAAGCATACGAAGGTTATTGCCAAGATTGAGAAGCCAGAAGCAATAGAACAGATTGATGATATCATTCGCGAGACGGATGGTGTCATGGTAGCTCGCGGAGACCTTGGTGTTGAGTTGCCTTTGCAGAATGTTCCCCTGCTTCAGAAAATGATTGTAAGGAAGTGTCTTGAATCTGCGAAGCCCGTGATTGTGGCAACGCAGATGATGGAAAGTATGATTACGAATATCACCCCCACGCGTGCTGAGGTTGCAGACGTTGCCAATGCAGTTCTTGATGGTGCTGATGCCGTGATGCTGAGTGGCGAAACATCTGTGGGTAAGTTTCCTGTGGAAGCCATTCGGATGATGAGCCAGATTATTTTCGAGGCTGAGAAATTCGGCGACTTGTATTATAAAGAAGAAGCTCCCGGTGAGGTGAATGAGGACCGGTTTATCACAGACAGTATTTGTTATAGTGCCTGCCGTCTCGCCAAGAGGGCAGGAGCAAAGGCCATTGTTACCATGAGCTTCTCAGGTTACACGGGCTATAAGATTGCGAGCTGGAGACCGCACACCGGCATCTATGTTTTCACCGGAAATAAGCGGATTCTTACACAGATGAATCTGGTCTGGGGTGTAAGAGCATTCTATTACGACAAAATGGTGAGTACGGATCAGACTATTTCTGATATCAGGTACTTCCTCAGGAAGAATAACTACATCAAGGACGGTGAGTTTATCATTCACATTGCCTCTATGCCAATCAACGAGCAGGGCATGACGAATATGATCAAACTTAGCAGGGTTTAATTTCTGACGTTTGTTTCCTGGTCAGTGCTCACTTCCCTGAGGGGAACTGAGCAATTCTGTCTGAAGTTAAGGTGATCTCGGCCCTCCGATTTGCCAGGTGCTCTTGTGAGGTGCACTTCACACCATTTTTGCAATGGTTCGCCAGTTTATTTTCTCCGAGCCAGTCAATTCCTATGCGGCGGACACTTATCCCCGAGCGCATAAAGTACTTTTTGACGGCGTAAGCGCGATCCATTGAGAGCACTGTGTTGTATTCGGTATTTCCGCGTGAATCACAGTGTGTTTCGATCATCACATTAAGATCCGGGTTGTCCTTCATGGCCTGAATAGCTTCGTCGAGTGTGTTCCTGGCATCCTGAGTGACAATGCTTTTGTTGAAGCCGAAATGAATGGTATACCGCCCTGGTTCTGTATACATCTTCATGCTGCTGCCAGATTTGTTCTCAGCGTTACCTGTGTTTGTCTTTGAATCAGTTTCAGTGAGCTTTTGAGCTACGTTGGTTAGCGATGACTGATCTGAAGGGACGAATGTTTCTATGGGCTTTGATGGGTCTAGTGTGGGTTTTGGCGGGCTTGCGACCAGATTGTCATTCCGATTGGAGCCGGAGGCCTCCCTTTGCAACAATGAGGTCAATGCACCTGTTCCGGAATCCGGAAGTCTCACTGCATCGGCAAAAGCTTCTCCCATGTTTACAAATGGATCACGGATGGGATTTCCGGCCTGTCCGACAAAGAGCACAGAGTCACGACTGAAGAGGGTTTCATTTGCCATCAATACTTCTATACGTTCACCCGGTTGGGCGTGGTAAATAAAATCACCGTTTTCGTCAAGCGATTGTTCAATCGGATTGTCGTGCAGGGATGATCGAATGAGAATTCTCTCATTGGCGATCTTGATTTGAGGCAATGAGGTTTTTATGGACCCGGCCAGAATCATTTGCTCCAACTGAATGATCCGGAAGGAGAATACATCGTCGTTTCCTGAACCGCTGCGATCGCTGCAGAAGTATCCGCTTTCCCGTTCGGAATCGAAGAGCACACTGAAATCGTCGTGATTTCCGTTAACCGGAACACCCATATTGGTAGGTGTGCTCCATGTTCCATCTTTCTTCGACGAATAGAAAATATCAAGGCCACCAAGTCCGGCATGACCATCTGAGCTGAAATACAATTTGCCATCAGCAGACAGAAACGGAAACATTTCGTTACCCTCAGTATTTATCTGAGAGCCGAGGTTCGATGGCTCACTCCATTCGCCACCGAGGCGTGTGCACATATATATGTCTGTACCCCCGAAACCATCAGGGCGGTTTGATACAAAGTACATGGTGTTTCCATCTTTGGAAATGCAAGGATGTGCGTTACTGTATTCGTCACTGTTGAATTTCAGCTCCTGTGCATTGCTCCACGATGTACCATTGAAGGTTGATTCATAAATTTTGAGGTTTACAGCTCCGTTTTTGTCTCGCACGGGTTTTCCGTTTCTGACGTTATTTCTGGTGATATAGAGTTTCCTGTCTTTGAAATTGTAATATGCAGGACCGTCGTGAAACTTGGAATTGACTTGCGATGGCATCCTTATGGATTCTTTTAATTCCATTTCCGGGTCAGCGGTACAAAGGAACAGGTCAAGATAAGGCTGTACCTCTTCTATAATGTTTGTGTTGCTCGCAGGTTGATCAATATTGACCGCGGCGATAATGATTTTTTCATCTTCAAACAGGCAAACTCCGATGGCTGGCTCCTGATTATTAATGGACAGCTTCTTCATATCATATTTCAGCGAATCCATGATCAGATCTTCGTAGTAATATGGTTGCCGGGTATGGCTTTTGGCTCGTTTGTCCGCCGGATTTTTTGAGGAGTATTTCTCATACCACTCTATGGCAGCTTCATATTCTTTAATCGTTTTCAGTGACTCAGCATAATAGAGCAAATCTTCAGTTCTCGAAGAGTCGGCTTCAAGGGTTCTGCGGTACCATTCGGCCGACATTGATAATTCACCCATGCGTCGGTATGTGTTCGCTATTCGCCTTGTTATATCCGGGTTTCCGGGTTGAAGGTCATTGGCGGTTTCATAGAAATACAATGCATCTTTATAATCAAACGCATCGAACAGTTGGTCTCCTTTTGCGATTTCTCCGCTTTGAGCATTTCCCGACAAACAACAGCAGACTACTGAGAGTGTTATCAGAGCAATGTCTTTTTTAGTCATGGGGTGGAGGTTTTAGTTGGAATGCCTCGATAGATTGTTAGAAGTATCGGGGATATACAATTCGCTTCCTCTTTGTGGGTATGCCATAGCTCACCGCAAGTTCGTGGCTTCCCCATGTCGATTTGATCAGGGCGGAAGTAGGAACATCGAAGGAGTATCCGAATTTGAACTGCTTATCCAATTGCCATTGAACAAGCAATCCTGCCGATTCTTTAATATGGGCAAACAGACCAGCTGTGAACTGATCGAGAAAGATTACATTGAAATACAGTCCTGCAGAAAGCGGGGCATTTATCTGACCCTTGATAATCATATTAGGTTGTAGCTTAATCTGCTTGTTTACCTTAATCATCTTTCCCGCGGTCAGATAACCTGTCCATTCCTGCCTTCCTCTCATCAGATCATATACAGGGCTGTTAGATGGGTCAAGACGGTTTCGTATCATTTTGGGTATAGAGAATCCGATATAATGGTCCTTTTTGTAATAGAACATGCCGAATCCTGCGTTGGGCAGGAGAAGGCCGTTGACATTGTACTGGAACATAACATCTTCCTGGCCATAGTAATCGCTGATCAGCATCAGGTCTGTGAGGTTGGCCTGATACAGAGCCGCGGAAGCCTTCAGTCCGAAAGCAAATGTTGCTCTGTTGGTGAGGCGCATTCTGTATGTGAAGTTCACCTCAGCACCAGTGAAACTCGTAGGACCGATTTTATCCCGGTAGATGGTGGCTCCGAATGCAAGCTTGTCTTTTTTCATCGGGGTATCGAAGGAAAGCACTTGTGTTGAGGGTGCCCCTTTGAATCCGAGCCACTGACTTCTATGCACAAGGGTAAAGTTTGCATTTTCCTTGTATCCTGCATAAGCCGGATTGACCAGAAGTTTGTTCATCATATACATCGCATGGGTAGGCTCCTGCTGTGCCATAGCGATGTGTTGCAACAGAATAGTCGCAACGAGGATGATGAATGTATGTCTTAATAATTTCAGATTCCTATTCATTTCTTAGTAATTGAGGAATATGTAGCCTTTCACTGGTTTGTTGTCCGGGCCGAGATCCAGATAGTAGAAATATGTGCCTTTTGGTAACAAGCCATTACCTAAAGTCATGGGTGAGGATGAATGACCATCCCAGTCATTGCTGTAGTTGGATTGTTCATATACAACATGACTCCAGCGGTTGTATATGGTGAGTTTGTTCCTTGGGTAATCTTCGAGTCCGATGATTTCGAAGAAGTCGTTCACACCATCTCCGTTTGGTGAGATACCTTCAGGTATAATCAGATCAATGAAGCATTCGATATCGATGATGACTATGGCAGTATCACAGGCACCAAACACATCACATAATACATAGGTAACTGTATCCTGACCGCACCAGCCAAGTAGTGCGTCATAAATCAGGGTGTTATCTGGTCCGACTTCAACTGATCCCCATTCGGCCCATGCATCAGTCACGGTGATGTCGTCTCCATCAGGATCGTAGTCATTAACATCGACGTCAATGACTATAATGTCATCTTCTTCAAGGAATTCATCGAAGTCATCTTCCGCTACCGGAGGCGTATTCACGAGAACCACGAAG
Source organism: Bacteroidota bacterium (assembly GCA_041170085.1). Lineage (GTDB taxonomy): Bacteria > Bacteroidota > Bacteroidia > Flavobacteriales_D > Sanyastnellaceae > JAWXBG01. The sequence continues at coordinate 3,097 of JBEAZL010000281.1, read as the reverse complement.
CTGCAGGTATCTGTATTACCGGCCAGATCAGTTGCTACGAAGATCACAGTAGTGTATCCGTGTGGGAAAACATCTCCGCTTTCAAGACCCTCAATCATTTCAATGGTCGCTTCACAGTTGTCTGAATATTGTGGAAGATCGTAGTATACAATCGGATCTATTTGGGAGATGTCTTCCGGACATTCAATGACCGGAGCCTCTGCATCAACTATAGTGATGTTGAAGGAGCACTCTGTCGTATTTCCGGACGCATCAGTTACAGTATAAGTCACCGAAGTCGTTCCGAGATTGAAGAAGTCGCCCTGGGCAGGTCCTTCGGTCAGGGTTAATGTTGATCCGGTACAGTTGTCGGTGAATTGTGGTAATGGGTAGACTACTGATGCACCACACATTCCCGGGTCATTGTTTACGGTGATGTCATCAGGACACAGAATACCAGGAGCCTGAGTATCGTTAACGATAACGGTAAATGTGCAAAGGCTTATGTTTCCTGCAGGGTCAGTGAATTGGTAGGTCACTTCAGTAGATCCGATCGGGAACAGATCTCCCGAATTGTAGCCGGCCAGAAGTGTAGTGTCGCTTACAAGGCAGTTATCTGTGATGATCGGGAAGTCAAATGTTACAACAGCACCACAATCGTCAAGGTCATTCTCAACGGTGATGTCGGCAGGACAATTTTCAATAACCGGAGCTTCATTATCTGAGACAGTTACCTGCATTGCGCACTGGATGCTGTTTCCGTAACCATCTGTCGCTGTCCATGTCACAGTGGTAGTTCCAACAGGGTAGAAGTCAGATGCGTTGTCTGTGTTGTTGTAATCGTTCGACAGCATGATCGTTGAGCAATTGTCGAATACCTGAGGCTGCGGAAGTGTGATCGCCGCACCACAAAGACTTGAATCATTCACAACTAATGTGTCGTTTGGACATATAATGGTTGGGAATTCTACATCGTTTACAGTTACAGTCATATCGCATGTTGCTGTATTGCCACTGAGGTCGGTCACGGTCCAGGTGACGATGGTTTCTCCGACAGGATAGTAGCCGGACGCATCATCTGTGCCTGTGTAGTTATTCACCAGAGAAGCTATTCCGCAGTTATCGCTGATCTCCGGAGAAGCAATCGAAACTATGGCTCCACACTCATCCTGATCGGAGTCTGCAATAATGTTATCCGGACAGCTTATGACAGGGTTTTGTGTATCAAGTACTGTAATTACCTGAGTGCATGAATTGCTATTGCCGTGTATATCTGTCACAGTCCATGTTACGGTTGTTGAACCGACCGGATAATAGTCGCTCGCATCGCTGGTTCCGTTGTAATCATTGGTCAATGAAGCCACCTCGCAGTTGTCTGTGATTTCTGGTGCAATAACACTAACTGATGCACCGCAGAGGTCTGGATCATTTTCAACCTGAATGTTCTCGCTGCATGTGATAGTCGGCTGTTCGGTGTCAAGAATGGTTATATCGAATATGCATACAGTTGTATTTCCATATATGTCGGTAATCGTCCATGTGACAGATGTTGTTCCAACCGGATATGTATCTGATGCATCAGGGCCATTATTATAGTCGTTCACGACCGAAGCCACGGCACAGTTGTCTGAAACTGCGGGTAGGAGAACACTTACAAATGCTGAACATTCACCGGGATCATTAATTTGGGTAATGTTCTGTGAACACTCGATGGTCGGATCTTCAACATCGGTTACGGTTACCGTCATACTGCATTCAGAACTGTTACCGTGAATGTCTGTAACGGTCCAGGTTACCACAGTGGTGCCCACAGGATATATATCGCTGGCATCTGATGTTCCGTTGTAATCGTTCACCACTGTGGCTACTGCACAGTTGTCTTCTGTTGCAGGCAATTCGACTGTAACATATGACTCGCAGACACCAGCCTCATTCAATGCGCTGGCATCTGGTGGACAAGTTATAGATGGTGACTCGTCATCTGTTACTGTAACCATTTGGGTACACGTGTTGAGGTTTCCATATATGTCTGTAACAGTCCATGTAACTATCGTGCTGCCAACAGGATACGTTGAGCTTGCATCAGATGTTCCTGTGTAGTCATTGATTACAGTGCTAACTGCACAGTTGTCGTTTACAACGGGTAGAGTTACCTGCACAAATGCTGAACAGTTGTCATTTTCATTAGTGCTGAGCTCGTTTTCTGCGCACTGGATGAAAGGTGCTTCAGTATCGTTGATGGTAACGAGAGCAGAGCATGTACTGATGTTTCCGTGTATGTCTGTGATTGTCCATGTAACAATGGTAGTGCCTACAGGGTAAGTGCCGTTGGCGTTGTCGTTGCCTGTGTAGTCATTTGTAACAGAGCTGATTCCACAGTTGTCGGTTACTACTGGAGCGGGAACAATAACGAATGCTGAGCAGCTACCGAGGTCATTTATTTGAACTATATCGGTCGTACAGGTTGCAATCGCTGGTTCATTGTCCGTAACAATTACGGTTTGGGTGCACGATGAGGTGTTTCCATATATGTCTGTAACGGTCCATGTGATTAAGGTTGTGCCAACCGGATAAACATCTGTCGCATCGCTCGTTCCGTTGTAGTTATTAATCAGGGATTGGATACCGCAGTTGTCGGTGATAACGGGTGGGGTAACAGTTACGAGCGCACTACAAAGACCTGGATCATTATTTTGGAATATGTCTGGCTGACAAGTTATGTATGGCACCTGATTATCGATAACTTCTACAGTTTGCTGACAAGTGGAGATGTTACCATAGATATCGGTTACTGTCCAGGTTACGATGGTTATACCCACCTGATATACTGATGAGGCATCACCTGTTCCGGTATAATCATTTACAACAGAGAGCACACCACAATTGTCGCTGGTTGTCGGCGAAGGAACGGTTACGAAGCTCGAACAGTTGTCCACCTCATTAAGAATGGAGACATTCACCCCACAGGTGACAGAAGGTTGCTCATTGTCGATGACCGTCACAGTTGAAGAGCAATAGGAGATATTTCCGTTAATGTCGGTGATTGTCCATGTAACTGTAGTTGTTCCCACGGGATAAATGGCGTCTGCAGCAGCTGTTCCGGTGTAGTTGTTTGTAA
>JBEAZL010000280.1:0-8674 GCA_041170085.1 Bacteroidota bacterium | reverse complement strand
AGCAGGTGAAAAGCACAAAATATCAGCTTTGGCAACAGAAAGAGAAAGGCAAATCCCGTCACAAAATAGAAGTACCCATATGTTCTGTGCTCGAGAAAGTAGTCCATGAAAATTACCAGAGACAAAAAGAGCAGGAACGTTATTCCGGTAGGAAACCAATAGGCAACACGCAGAATCTTCCTGGTTTGGGCCGGCCATTGCTGCGACAACAGATTAAAACCCTTGAACGCATAAAGGTCTACCAGAAGAATGATGAGCGCCACCACGCTCATGAAAATGAAAAATCTGCTCATAAAGGATGATTCCTGATATTGGTAGACAAAGTAAACCTGAGTCTGTTCTGGACTGCGAACAAATTCTGATGAATCGTATTAATCTGCTTATGAAGGGTTAATACTGACATCCGGAGTGAATATTATGGCCCGTTAGTTGCTAGATTGGCTGCATTAATCAAATCCGTTTCTCAATATGAAAAAAGTGTTTCTTTCCCTTGTCCTGGTTATGGCTACGACTGTGGCATTCAGCCAGGTTTACGAATTCTATCAGATGACAACTGTTGAATCGGTAGTGCCCGGAGGATTGGGCCGAAGCCGCATGATTCTGACCAATGAAAAAGGTGAGATGCAGGACCTGAAGATGGAGAACTTCTTCAGTCTCGTGGGTATCAACTTTGAGAACATCAGGTTCAATGACCAGATGATTGGCGACAAACTGGGAGATCTTTCAGCAGAAGGCTGGGAGCTTCAGGATGTCAGCTCAGCGGCATACGGACATGAGAGCAGCACCGGTATTTTCATCACACGCTACCTTTTCAAGCGTCCGAAGAAATGATCCTCAGAATCTCCAAAATAAAAAAGCCCCGTATCGGGGCTTTTTTATTGCGATTGACTCGATCAATCTACCTTCTCAACTTTGATAAGTTCAATGTCGAATATCAGGGTAGCATAACCCGGAATTGATCTTGAACCATTAGGACCGTAGGCGAGATCGAAAGGAATGTACAATGTGGCTTTTCCACCCTCCTTCATCAGCTGCAGACCCTCTGTCCAGCCCTTAATCACCTGGTTAAGTCCGAATGTGGCAGGCTGTCCGCGGTTTACTGAACTGTCGAACTCATATCCGTCCAGCAATCTTCCTGTGTAGTGCACGGTTACTTTGTCGTTGGCATCAGGAGACGGTCCTGCACCTTGCTTAGTGTGCTTATACTGTAGTCCTGAAGCGGTTTTCAGCACACCAGGCTCTTTGGCATTCTTCTCGAGGAAAGCTGCACCCTCAACCTTATTACGCTCCTTAGCCAATTCCATGGCTTTCTTGCTTTCTGCGGCGGCAATTTTGGCAGCTGTTGAAGGATCCATGCCCGCCTTACCCTGCATCTGGTCGCGAAGTCCGGCCATGAGCATATCAAAATCAACCTCCTGAATTCCTTTCTTCTTCAGCTCTTCTGCCAGGGTGATTCCCAATGCGTAGTTGGCAGAGTCCTTTTGAGATTTTAGAGAAACTCCTCCACTTTTGCCGGCACCGGACTGCGCCTGAGCAATGAACGTTGTGCCGAACAGCGCACAAACCAAGACAATCAATGATTTCTTCATATCTGTTTTCGTTGTTTAATTAGTCTTTTTCTTCTTAGAAACCGGAGGCGGCAATTTACGCGTGAAAACCCAAATGTCGGGCTTTGATAACGAGTCGTTAAACATATAACCGCCCTCTGAAAACCCTTTTAACAGCTCAGGATCCTGAATTTTGTTGGATATCATGTATCTGGCCATCATGCCCCGGGCCTGTTTCGCGAAGGTCATAATGGTGACATGCTTTCCCTCTTTCCACTCCTTGAACTCGCAGGTGATAACCCGTCTGCCCAGCTTTTTCATCTGGATGGATTTGATGTATTCTCCTGAAGCCAGATTGACAAGTAACTCATCCGGCTTCATCCTCGCGGCCAGATCAGCGGTGAGAATATCAGACCAGAAGGCATAGAGGTTCGGTGTTTTGGAATCGGGAGAAAATGGCGTACCCATCATGAGCCTGTATGGTTTCATGAGGTCCAGGGGTCTGAGCATTCCGTATAGGCCACTGAGTATGATAAGGTGATCCTGAGCCCATTTAAGCTCCGCCTTCGACATGGTCGGTGCCTGCAGACCACGATATGTGTCTCCGCTAAAGGTCAGGACGGCATGCCTTGCATTATCAATGTTATGTTCTGCAGTCCATTCGGCTATGCGCTTCTTGTTCACATCGGCGAGATCAAGTGAAATATCCATGAGTTCTGCCAACTGTCCTACACTGAGTTTTTTCAGCTTTTTAATCAGACTGGCCGACTGATCCACATATTTTGGTGTGGTGCTGGGTACCCCTGGATACTGTGTTTCCAGGTCCATTAGCTTGGCCGGAGAGATAATAGCGATCATACAAATTGAATTCTGTTACAAGATTAATAAAGACCATTGGTAACAGCCTTCATCCAATCTCTGTTCACTATTCCAGGCCTTGCTCAGCCATGTAATCTCCGAGGGCGTCACGTATGGCCTGAAACATCATGTCGGCCTGAAGCTCGTAACCTTCACGCGTGAGATGTACAAGGTCTGATGAGGCAAGTTTGGCATCACGCCAGTCAGATATGGAGCCCAATCCGCCCATCACGTTGAAAAGATCATAAACCGCTCCATGGTGTTTTTCAGCCAGTCGAAGCATCGTTTCCCTCACCTTGAAAGCATTTCGGTTCGGGTATCTTTTGTTGTAATAGGTATCGTTGTTCGTGATGAAAAGAAACGCACAATCCGGATTAACGCTCCTGATGGTTTGAATCAGCGAATCGTAACGGGCCTCATATACTTCAGGCATAAAATCAGACTCCGGAACATTGGCATCATTGACTCCTATACCAAAGATGACAAGATCAGGAGTAACGGCGTGAAGTTGCTTTCCGAAATCCTTGCAGCGCAGATAACTGTATGTCCCTGCGCCGTTCACACCTATCGGATTATAAACAATTCCGCTCGCCTCAGAACGGTCCTGCTCACCGAGGTAAATACCCTGGAGAGAAAATTCACCGGCTGAAGAATCCAGCCTGGCAATTGAAATTCTCAATGTATCAGTGTATTCGCTCAAGTGGAATTCCGTGTAGCCGTATTTGCGGATATGCCTGTGGTGGCTTCCGACTGAGTCAATCTTCATAGACCAGCCATCTGGAAGATGATCAGGGTGCATGATCCTGACCATATTGAATTTGTATGTGGTTGAATCGCTGCGCATCGCCCAGAGCTTGACAGTTGCAGTCGAATCTGAGGTAGAAGCTGTAATACCCGACATACCCCAGTCGCAATTGCTGGTGCTCAGGGCATTCCGGCATCCGGTCCAGTTTCCGGTCCACTTACACCTGACAGATGCCGGACTATTTGATCCTGCCAGTTTGTATGGAAAGAGAAATCCCCTCTCTGCCATAACACCACCGGCTACAGACACAAAATTGGCTCTCATTCTGTCAGTCAGGTAGCCAGCCTGCACATGGGAACCACCGATATGGACGATGCTTACAAGACCCTCACCATCGAGATACAACCTTCGCATCTGAGAAAAAACCTTCTCCCAACCGGCTTTACCGCCTGGAAATACCAACTGACTCTGAGACGTATTGATAAAACTGAAATCTGAAGGTTTTCTGGGCGCGGGACGATTTTGCCCGGATGGCAATGCGCTCAGCGAAATCCATACAAGACAGCCCAGAGCCAATGCGATGATGCATGATATCAGAATTTTCCTTCTCAACTATCTTTCCTGATCAGAAGTTTGGTTTGAGCAGATAGTGCGAATAGAATTTGTCAATTTCATTCACCGCCTCCTCTGCTGTATCTACCAGAGAAAACAGGAACATATCTTCTGAACTGATATTGTGTTCACGCTCATCAAGTACTTCTTTGATCCAATCGATCAATCCTGACCAGAAGGACTTTCCCACCAGAATGATAGGAAATCTGCCAATCTTGTTGGTCTGGATCAGAGTCAAAGCTTCAAAAAATTCATCCAGCGTTCCGAAGCCACCGGGCATTACAATGAATCCCTGGCTATACTTCACGAACATCACCTTTCTGACGAAGAAGTAATTGAAATTAATGCTCTTGTCATGATCAACCCATGGATTGCCCTCCTGCTCAAAAGGCAGGACGATGTTCAGCCCCACTGAGTTTCCTCCTCCCTCTCGTGCCCCTTTATTGGCTGCCTCCATGATACCTGGGCCGCCACCAGTGATAACGCCGTAACCTTTCTGTGTAAGTCTGTATGCAATATCTCTGGCAGACTCATAGTACGGATGATCAGGCTTGGTTCTGGCTGAACCGAAGATGCTGACACATGGTCCAATCTGACCCAGCCTGTCGTACCCTTCAACAAACTCACCCATGATCTTGAAAATGGACCAGGAGTCGTTGCTCTTGGTCTCATTCCACGTGCGGGGTTTGAATTTATTGGCAATTCTGTGATCTCTTTCCATAAACTGAATGCGATAAGAGCGTCAAAGTAAACCTGAATTCGCGACAAAAACTTTTTTCACTGATAAGTTGTATTCACCATGGTGCGGTGCATAACCTCTGCACAAAGTCAAATTTCTGTCACAAAACAAAATTTCAGCGCGCTTAGCGCGTCTTCGCAACATCTTTACGGCAAAACGAAATCAAATGGAATCAGGATATTACAACCCTAAAGACCTTCGCAAGTTTGGACAAATCGGAGAATGGGATAAGCCTCTTGCAGATAAGTTCTTCGAATGGTATGGAGATGTCTTTGCAGACGGTGCGCTTTCGGCCCGCGAAAAAAGTTTAATCGCACTGGCAGTTGCACACGCGGTGCAATGCCCGTATTGCATTGATGCATACGCTACCGATTGTCTTCAGAAAGGCGTGGAAAAGGAGGAAATGATGGAAGCAGTGCACGTGGCTGCGGCCATTCGAGGCGGAGCATCTCTGGTGCATGGGGTGCAGATGATGAACAAGGTTGAAAAACTGTCGATGTAATTAGTGATGACCAAATCTCTGCATTCCAGAAACAGCCAGCTGGCTCAGCCGGGGGAACAGATGAAATTTCTGACCAACGGAATTTTCGGCGATGGCTCGTTGCCACGTTTCTCAGAAAAAATCGGACAGGCAGGGTATTCAACCCTCAGGCCTTCAGGCATTGACATATTTCAGGTAAACCTCGGTTATATGTGCAACCAGGTGTGCAGTCATTGCCATGTTGATGCCGGACCCGACAGAAAGGAGATCATGACCAGAGAAACCATGGAGTTATGTCTGGAAAAATTTGCAGAGTCCGGCGCTACAAGTCTTGACATTACCGGCGGTGCACCTGAAATGAATCCGGACTTCAGGTGGTTTGTGCAGGAGGCAAAACTGAGGGGTGCAATGGAAATTATGGTGAGGTGTAACCTGACCATAATTCTGGCCAATAAAAAATATCACGACCTTCCTGAGTTCTTTGCAGCAAATAACATCCGCGTCATCTCCTCTTTGCCTTTCTACAAGGCGGAGAGAACGGATAAACAAAGGGGCGAAGGTGTTTTTGAAAAGAGTATTGAAGCCCTCCGAATGTTAAACTCTGCCGGCTATGGGCAGGATTCCGGATCGCTTATCCTTGACCTGGTTTATAATCCGGCAGGCGCCTTCCTCCCCACCGGACAGGAAAGCCTGGAGCGCGACTTCAGGAAAAATCTGCTGGACCAGTTCGGGGTCAAGTTCAATAGCCTCTTCGCAATAACCAATATGCCGATTTCACGATTTCTTGAATACCTGGTGGCCAGCGATAATTATGAGGACTATATGCATAGCCTGGTCAGTGCATTCAATCCCGGCGCCCTCAGTGGCGTTATGTGCCGGAATACACTGAGTATTGGCTGGGATGGAAGTATTTACGATTGTGATTTTAACCAGATGCTGGATCTCCGGGTAGCTCATGAGCAAAATCACCTGTCGACGGCAGATATGAAATCGATCTCGGATCGCGACATTGTTGTCTCTCAGCACTGTTACGGCTGCACTGCCGGAGCAGGATCCTCATGTCAGGGTGCGACAACGCAGGTTGAAAAAGGATGAACAAATCATATTTCTATATGCTTCTGTCAATGTAGTTTTGCAGCCGTAAAACAGCCCGTTTTGGGCGACTTCAATACCGAATAAAAAGGAAAACACATCATGAAAGTAACTGTAGTTGGCGCCGGTAACGTAGGCGCAACATGTGCGGATGTACTCGCACACCGTGAAGTGGCCAATGAAATTGTTCTGGTAGATATTAAACCAGGCTTTGCTGAAGGCAAGGCTTTGGATATCTGGCAGACAGCACCTATCAACCTGTACGACTCGCGCACAGTTGGAGCAACAGACGACTACAGCCGCACGGCCGGTAGCGATGTGGTGGTAATTACCAGCGGTCTGCCGCGTAAACCTGGTATGAGCCGCGATGACCTTATCGCTACCAATGCAGGTATCGTGAAATCGGTTACTGAAAATGTGATCAAATATTCTCCGGATGCGAAGATTGTCGTGGTAAGCAACCCGCTTGACGTTATGACTTACTGCGCATACCTCACTGCAGGTGTGGACAGCAGCCGCGTATTCGGAATGGCAGGAATACTGGATACTGCCCGTTACCGCGCGTTTCTGGCCGAAGCCCTGAACTGCAGCCCTAAGGATATTCAGGCTGTTCTGATGGGTGGTCATGGTGATACAATGGTACCTCTGCCACGATACACGACTGTTGGCGGAATCCCTGTTACTGAGCTGATTTCTGAAGATAAACTCAACGCCATCGTTGAGCGGACCAAAGTGGGAGGTGGCGAGATTGTAAACCTTCTGGGAACTTCGGCATGGTATGCACCAGGCGCTGCGGCTGCTCAGATGGTTGAGGCGATCGTGCGTGATCAGAAGCGCATTTTCCCATGCTGCACCTGGCTCAATGGCCAATATGGTCTGAAGGATATCTACCTCGGCGTACCTGTGAAACTCGGCCGCAATGGTATCGAAGAGATCATTGAGCTTAAGCTTAACGATGCTGAAATGGCACTCCTCCACAGCAGCGCTAAAGCTGTTAAGGAAGTGATGAATGTGTTGGACAATATGAACAAAGTCTCTGCCTGAGGCCTATATAGCCAATAGATAAAACCGCCTTCGGGCGGTTTTTTTTTGCCTTACCGCACACGAAGCATTCAAAACCAAATAATCAATGATATCAGCCGAATTCTCAGGCAGCTCATCAGGAATAAATGTTATCGCTACATTCGTTTCGGTATTCAACAGGATACCCGGATATTCTAAACCAATGGCTATGCATAAGCACCTGATTATTCTTTTGTGCGCCCTTACTTCATTGACATCCAATGGCCAGAACCGCCTGAGGGTCAATAATACCGGAGTGTCATCTCCTTACACCAACCTTCAGACAGCCATAGATGCTGCATCAAACGGAGATATTATCATAGTTGAGCACAGTAACACAAGCTATGGCAGCGTTACGCTCAATAAGAATCTGACAATATATGGTACTGGTTACTTTCTGGAGGATAACTGGGCTACAGACAGCACCCAGTGGGATTTCAGACCTGCCACTGTCACTTCCATAACATGCACCAACGCCGCTTCGGGTGCAAATATTCAGGGACTGAGTATCACAGATCTGATCATTCAGCAATGCGACAGCATGGAGATCAGCAGAAACAGAATTACCAACTCTTTCAGGATTGGAACACTGGGCAATGCGAAAAACCTGCTGGTTACTCAGAACTTTATTGAGGGTGCACCACTCGTGCTTATTGAGTTTCTGAATGCCAGCAACTTCCTGTTCTCTAATAATTACGTCAAAAACACCAATGCATCCGGAACAAATGCCGTGAAGGTGGTAGACGGAAACGGACTTGTTCTGAATAACCTGTTTCTCGGTTTGCCAGACAACATTTTCAAGAATTGTACGGTACAGAATAACTACTTCGAAGACAGTGAAATTGATATATTAAACAGCTCTAACCTGAGTGTAACTCATAACATAAGTCGCAGCAATTTCCTCAACACATACGGTGGCGCGGGAACCAACAATATCATCAGTGTTGAACCTGATTCTATCTATTGCTTCGAAATGAGTTCAAGCCCTGACTATGTTTATAAGTGGTACAATCCGAATCCTGCCAATCCAATTCTGATTCCGGGTGCTGATGGTACCACCAGGGTGATGTACGGAGGTGCGCTCCCTTATGTTCCCAGCGGTATGCCGCCTATTCCGAGTGTATGGTTCGTTGGTGGCAGCAGCACAGGAACCACTGGTTCGGGAACCACCATTGATGTGAAGACAAAGTCAAGAAAATAATGACACCAATGAGAGCCGTCTGGTTGGTCATATCACTGCTTGGTTTCGTCCATGTTTCATCTGCTGAAATTCACCGGGTGAGTGCGTATGGAAGTACCACCGGTGCGTTCACGAGTCTTCAGGCTGCCATCAACTTTGCCGCCAACGGGGATGAAATCTGGTTCGAGTCTGTTTGTACCGGGCCATGGAATACATGCAACAGCTTTGCTGAATCAGTAATTGTAGACAAACAACTCATCATTCGAGGTCCGGGATATTTCCTTGGCGTAAACAACATTTACAGCTCGTTCAACAATGCGGCCACACTGCCGTTCGTGCAGATTGCTCCCGGAGCAGA
>JBEAZL010000279.1:0-4608 GCA_041170085.1 Bacteroidota bacterium | reverse complement strand
TCCCACCAGCATTCTCATACTGGCAGGTCGTTTCGGGACCGGGCGAGCTGAGCGATCCTGAGAATCCGGATGCGCTCGTGATCAGCCTTGGCGAGATTATCGTGCCGCTTGAGGATGTAGTGACGACATTCATCTATACCATCGACAATGGCGTTTGTGGCAAGAAGTCAGATACACTGATTGTCATTCTCGAGGATTGTCTGACCATTGAAGTTCCGGATGCGTTCTCGCCAAATGGCGACGGCGTAAATGATGAGTTTGTCATCAATAACCTCGATCAGTATCCGAACAACCGGATAGAGATCTACAACCGATGGGGCGCCCTCATCTACGATGCAGCACCTTACCAGAACAACTGGGATGGACGCTCTGAACATCCGAACACCATCGGTGAGGAACTGCCGGTCAGCACTTACTACTACATACTCGACCTGGGTACAGGTGAAGAGGCGTTGCGTGGATTTATTTACCTGAAACGCTAAACGAAAATGAACATGAAAAAACACATCATATACAGCGTCATTGCATGCATGGTTTGCGGCGGGAATATTCTCGCACAGCAAGATCCGATGTTCACGCAATACATGTTCAACACGCTGAGCATTAACCCTGCGTATGCCGGTATTGCTGATGCCATGAATGTTACTGCCATCCATCGCTCACAATGGGTGGGATTCGATGGAGCACCCGTAACACAAACCCTGACGATACACTCACCACTCAAAAGACAAAGCATCAGCCTTGGCGGAACAGTGGTAAATGACCAGCACGGTCCTGTGAAGCAAACGGGTGTGTATGCCGATGCGAGCTACAGAATCTTCTTCGATAATTCGAGGCTGGCCTTTGGGTTAAAAGGCGGCGTTAATTTCTTCTCAGCAAACCTGCTTGACCTTCATCCGAACACGGAAGGAGACCAGGCCTTCGCAGCCAACATCTCGTCCAGGCCACTTCCCAACTTCGGCTTTGGAATGATGTGGTACAATAAGAAAACATACGTGGGACTCTCAACCCCGAAGCTGCTCGAAAATCAACTTCTCGATGGTTCGTTGCCGGATTTCAGAAACAATACGGAACGCAGGCATTTCTTCCTGATAGCCGGAACTGTTTTCCGCGTATCGAATTATGTGGAGTTCAAGCCATCTATTCTTGCCAAAGTCGTAGATGGCGCCCCTCCGGGACTCGATGCAACGGCCAACTTCCTGTTCTATGACAAGTTGTGGGTAGGTGCTATGTATCGCTGGGAAGAGGCCGTTGGAGCTCTGGTACAATACGAGATCAACAACAAGTTCCGAATCGGCTATTCTTTTGACTACGTATTATCGAACATAGGTAGTTACAGTTCAGGATCACACGAAATCATGCTGGGGGTAGATATCGGTCGCAAATGGGCCGGAGATGTATCACCCAGATTCTTCACCACCCGTTATTTCTGATGAGTATGAGAACCATTTTAACCCATATCCTGTCAAAGGCACCTGTGCGATGTCTGCAGATGTTGGTGGCCATAAGCCTTATTCTGGCTGCCTCTGATGCATCTGCACAAAAGTCGAAGCATAAGGTTGCGGACAAATTGTTCAGGTCCTTCAATTATGAAGGTGCAAAGGAGATTTATGTGGACATCATAGACTCCAAAGGAGGCGACACGGATACCCTGGCCATGCGCAGACTGGTAGAATGTCACATGAAGACAGGAAACCTCTCTTCTGCTGAATCGGTGATGTCGAAAGTCGTGACGCTGACCAAGAACAATCCTAAGGATGTTCAGCTTCTGGCCGATATCAAGCGAAGACAGGGAAGGTATGCCGAGGCATCCATGATGTATGAATCCTGTGCACAGGCACCGGGTGCCGGTCCTATGGCAGGAAAATATGCCGCGCAGCCTTCATTTGCTGAAATGATCATGCGCGACTCTTCGATCTATACGATTATCAGCCTTCAGTCGAACAGCGAAGGAAGCGACTTTGCTCCTTCTTTCTTTCAGTCAAATCAGGTGGTCTTCTCAAGCGCACGTCCTGAGGGTCTCGGTGGCAAGAAGCAATACCTGTGGAATGGTCAGCCATACCTGAACGTGTATACTTCTCTGATTAAAATGGATAGCACACTTGATGTGCCATCATTGCTGAGCAATACAATTAACTCGCGTTATCACGAGGGATCAATGTCATATGATTACAGGTCGAATACCATGTATTTCACCCGTAATAATTTCCTCCGTGGGAAGCTGCTGAAGAGTGAATCCGGTCAATTGAATCTTGCCATTTTCACCTCAGAGTATAAGGACGGTGAATGGGGTCCCCTGAAGCCTTTTGATTATAACAACAAGGAATATTCAACAGGCCACCCCTCGATCAATGGAAGGGGCGAGCGCATGTACTTTGCCAGTGACATGCCCGGCGGTAAAGGCGGTACTGACATATGGTACTGCGACAGAAAGAATAGTGAATGGGGCGCACCTGTTAATGCCGGTCCTCTTGTGAATACACCCGGCAATGAACTGTTCCCGTTCGCAGTCGGAGACAGTACGCTGTATTTCGCGTCCGACGGTCATGTCGGGCTCGGAGGTCTTGATGTGTTTTTCGTGAGTGGATTAACATCGGATGAACCTATGAATATGGGTTATCCTGTGAACACGCGTTACGATGATTTCGGCGTGGCAGTCTTTCCGAATGAAATGAATGGTTATTTCTGCAGCAACCGCCCGGGTGGTAAGGGGGATGATGACATCTATATGTTCAAACTCCATCCGCCGGACAGCCTTTACTCTTCGGGTTTTGTGCTGGATGAGACCAGCCGTGCCCCGATTTCTGGCGCGCGGGTTTGGGTGCAGAATCCGGATGGATCTGTTTCTGAAACGCTTTCTGATAACAGCGGAGCCTTCAAACTGGCTTCAAAATGGAATTCAGATGTGAGATTTAACTCCTCCAAAAAGCAATACATGGACGGTGAGCTGGATGTTAAACCCAGTCCGAGAAGCGCATATCTCGATAACCTCGAGATAGCCATGAAAAAGTTTGAGTTTGTCTCGAGGGGTAAGGTATTGCTTGCAGAGAACAATCAGCCTGCAGCAGGTGCCGTGGTAAGGGCAAGAAATCAAAAAGGAGAGGTCGTTGACAGTGTGACGGTAGACAAGAATGGCTTCTATTTCCTGCCCCTGGCCGAGGGTCCGAAATACACTATAGAGGCCTCGATGAAGGATTATGTGACCCTGACTGTAGATGTTGACTCCAGCGACCCCTCAAAGAAGGACTTCCAGTACGACTTCAAATTGTTTAAGCCTGAGAAGGGAACCATCGTGCGTCTGGATAATATCTATTACGATTACGACAAGGCTGATATCCGCCCGGATGCAGCTAAGGAACTCGACAAGCTGGTGAAGATCCTGAACGACTTCCCGACGATGAAAATCGAGCTCAGCTCACATACCGATTGCCGCGGATCAGATTCGTACAACCTGAAGCTGTCTGAGCGCAGGGCCAAGAGCGCCGTGGATTATATCATCAGCCAGGGAATCAGCAAATCCCGTTTGGTTAACAAGGGATATGGGGAAACCAAGCTGTTGAACAAGTGTGATGACGGCGTGAACTGCACCGAAGACGAGCACTCATACAACCGCAGAACCGAGTTCAAGATCCTGGATATTTGATTCCCCTGAAGGGCAGACATCCTCATTTCGGCCGGGCCGGAATAGATAACACATTGATTTTGGGCAAGTAAGATTGCTTTTTGATAAGGAAAAGTGAAATAGATATCGGGCGAATTACTACATTTGCCACCCCAAAAAAAGGGCGACACCTAAACAAAGGTTTTTATGAAGGCCGAATTGGTTGAAAAGATGGAGCAATTGCTCCAAGCGGAGGATATTGTATCTGTCCGCGATGCTGTGCGCGATGTCCGCAACGACTGGAAAATGGAAACGGCGAAGGAACGCCAGATCCAGGAAGAGTCTTTTAAAGCTTCAGAACATCCCGAAGGAACAGAGTTCGTGTTTGAACCACATGAACTGGAAGGCAAGTTCCAGGAGCTCCTGAAGTCTTATGAGGACAGGGTGGAAGAACACGGCCGTAAACTGGCCGCCGAACGCCAGGCCAATCTCGAAACCCGAAACGGACTGATCGCCGAACTGAAGACCCTCCTCACAGAAGAGGAGAATATCGGTAAGGCATTTGCCACATTCAACTCTATTAAGGAGCGTTGGGATGCAACAGGTGATGTGCCCGGTGACAAGCACCATGAAGTGCATGACACATTCCACCGCATTTCACAGGATTTTTTCTATCGCATCAATATTTATAAGAGCCTCAAGGATCACGACCTCAAGATCAATCAGAAAAAGAAGGAGGAAATGATCGAGGCTGCCAAATCACTTCGCGCCGTTGAGAACCTCAACGAACTCGAAATGATGGTGCGCCGTTACCAGCGCGAATGGATGGACATTGGACCATCGCCGCGTGAATCATACAAAGACCTGGGTGATGTTTTCTTTGGCATCTTGCGTGAAGCCCAGCTCAGGGTTCGTGCGCACTACGACCAGCTCGAGGCCAACCACGAGCAGGCTCTGGCAAATAAGCGCGAGGTTATTGGCAAGATGAAGGCCCTTCTCGAAAGGGA
>JBEAZL010000278.1:0-8313 GCA_041170085.1 Bacteroidota bacterium | reverse complement strand
CAGTAAGAGATCCCACGATCACAGGCATAAGGTCGATGTTCCAGTTAATACCTGCTCCGCCGTTACCATTGTTTGCAACAGCGCCAATCATTCCCATTACACCTGCACCATGTGCTGCATTTGCAAGGTTGTCATTGCCAGCCGGTGTATTCCATCCGTCAAAATCGTCAATGCGGCCGTTGCCATCATCATCAACGCCATTATTGGCGATTTCTCCGGCATTGGTCCAGTGGTTACCAACCAGATCAGGATGACCCCAGGTTATTCCGTTCGGCTCAACCACACAAGCAACAATGTTGAAACCATTGGTCGTACTGCCACCAGTAGTGGTATTCCAGGCGAGATCCGAATCGATATCGTTGTCTGAGGCATCAACATGGTGCCATTGGCTGCCAAATTGCGGATCGGTAGGCACAGCCCTGCGATCCTGCACATAGTGATTGAACTGAGCCTCCTGCACACCTTCAATTCGCTTTACGAAATCCAGCATTTTGAACTGGTCGATCACAGTGTGATCGTAGTGAAACAGATAAACACGCCCAAGTTTAGAAGGGGTGTCGGCGAGATAAATGGATGTTTGTCTGCCATCCACAATTCTCGCCTCATCGGTCACCAGCGATGGTTCAACGCCCTGCTCAAGCATTACGAGCAAGTCGCCGTCCACAAATGGTGTTTCCTGAGTAAATCCGTTTATGGCGCAACAGACAAGCCACGCCATAGCAAGTAATAGTTTTCTCATTTGGTTTTGGTTAAGGGTTGATAATAAATACCGTGACAAAGTAAGTGATTTCCATCACCTCGCAACCAAATGAATACAAAAAACTTTTGTTATCTTTTATCCAGCCTTCGGTCCCGGAACGAATTCCTTCAGGTAAGCCGGTTCGAAATAAGCCAGATCGGCAAAATCTCCTTGTGAAAATCGATTCCCGGCAAGGGTAACCATCTGTGAAGCCAAAGGATAAATATCCGGTAAATAGATATCTCTTTTTCCTGCAAAATCGGCACTCTTTGATGCACCATCACCAAAATAGACCAATGATGCGCCTGGTTTGGTTGTAAAAAAATCCATATCCAGAACAACCGGAGCCGGGTCATCCAACGCCACAGCATCTGCCCGGAAAGTTTGGGTGTAAACCTCCATTCTTCTGGCATCAAGCATTGGCACATAGGTCTCATAACCCGGATACTTCCGGATTACGGTTGCCGCCATGAGTTCAAGGGTACCTATGGCAATGAGGGGGATGCCGAGCGAAAAAGACAGTCCCTTCGCCGCGGCCACACCAATCCTGAGTCCGGTATATGAGCCCGGGCCTGAGGAAACTGCAATAGCTCTCAAATCAGACGGGCTCATAGATGCAATTCGAAGCACCTCCTCTATAAATGGGTGTAACGACTCAGCATGAATGAACTGCTCCCCTGCTTCTTCGACTGTAAAAATCTGGCCGTTGCTATTTTCAACAGCAACAGAACACGTTTTTCCTGTTGTTTCAATACAGAGTATCTGCGACATACAGCAAAGATCAATCTTTCTCCTCTTCCTTCTCTTTTTCCTTATCCACCAGCTTGATCTTATCACCAGGCTTCAGTGAGCGAGATACAATATCATAAGGATCTGTGATGATTTTTTCACCCTCGTTGATTCCTGACTTCACTTCGATGAATTTGTTGTCCTGTATTCCCGTTTCCACTACCCTTATCTCCGCCTTGCCTGTGCTTTCATTGGCCACAAACAATACGGTGAATGGCTCATCTCCCGAAACCTGTTCACCAGTCACCTTTTCGAGCTCTTCGCTTTCCTTTTTCTTCAGAAGCTGATCTGCTCTTGAGAGTGACGAAGTGTCCTCTCGCGTGGCAATAGCACGGATAGGCACTGATAAAACGTTGGACTTGCTTTCGGTGCGGATCTTAACGGTAGCACTCATACCCGGTCTGAAAGGTGAATAACCCTCCGGCATTCCCTCGCAAAGCTTCGCATATGACTCAGGCAGTATCCTCACTTTTACAGAGAAGTTGGTAACCTGATCGAGATTCATTGTACCTGAGATGGCATTCAGTGCAGTGTTGCCTATTTCAGTCACAATTCCCAAAAATGTCTCATCAGTGTATGAGTCGACCTCTACCTCTGCTGTATCGCCCAGCACAATGTTGACTATATCACTCTCATTCACCTCTACATTCACTTCCATTGTGCTGAGGGCAGATATTTTCATGATGACATCACCAGACATCATGTTATTCCCCAGCACAGTTTCACCCATCTCTTTGGTGAGCGCTGTTACCGTTCCGCTCATGGGTGCAAGAATGGTGGTTCTTTTCAGATTGTCTGAGGCTTCGATGAACGACGCCTGTGCGCTCGCAATCGAATATTCTGCGGAATTGATGCTCTCTGTGGCAGCAGTTAATTCTGCTTTCGACACTTCCCATGAACTGGTGGCCGATTCAAATTCTGCCTTGGATATAGCGCCCTCTTCAAACAATTTCTGACTACGCTTATAGGTCAGGTCTGTCGCCTTCCACTGAGCTTCAGCCTGCATCTTACGGGCCTTCGCGCTGCTCAGTGCACTCTTGGCAGAGTTCACCGCCGCCTCAGCACGGTTCAGTGCCGAACGGTAAAGGTCCGGGTTAATGCGAACAAGAAGTTGACCCTTTTCAACCTTGTCTCCTTCTTTAACCGGAAGCTCAATAATCTGCCCGGAGACTTCCGACTGAATTTTAACCTCAAGTTCGGGCTGCACCTTTCCGCTGGCCGAAACGGTTTCAGTTATACCCCTTCTCTGTGATGCCTCTGCGCTGACTTCACGCACATCCCTGTCGCCGCCGGCTGCCTTCACGATCACCAGCAGCAGGATTAGCCCTCCGGCGATATACAACGCTATTTTCCAGGATTTTTTCATGGGTTGAGATTGATTGCCTTGCCTTCGTAAAATTCCAGCACGCGTATTTTAAAGAGATAATCGTATTTACTGTTCAACTCACTTGTCCGCGCATTATCGAGCCTGGTGCGCGCATCGGCATATTCTACCTGTGTACCGGCGCCCTGTTCGTAGCGACGTTCTGCGTTGGCAAAAGCCCTCTCAGCAGCCTGGACAGAGAGCTTAGATGCATCATAATTCGACTTCGCAGCCAGCGCATCTGCATAGGCACGTTCCACACTCTGCGTAAGATTCTGACGAACCTGATCAAGCGTTAATTCTGCATTGAGCTTATTGATCTCTGCGCGTTTCACCGCTGAACTTGCGCCGAATCCGTTGAATATAGGTATCGTCAGACTGAAGAATAACGACTTGTTCACGTTGTCTGTGAGCTGTTCTTCGAAGCTGATGGTTTGAAAATCATCTTCGGCATAGATCTCCTGTGCTGAAAGAACTATATCGCCTGTGGTCTGCACAATACCTATTGGAAAAGCCAGATACTCGGGCTCTCCTACCAGTTCCTGAGCAGCACCGGAATACCCCGTACCGTATGAAAAACTCGCTGAAAGCGAAGGCATTTGCCCGCCCAAGGCAATCCGCGTGGCGATATCTGCGCTCGTCACCTGCAGCTCTGCATTCTTCACTTCGGGAAAGTTTGAGAGAGAGTGCTGAACTGCCGCAGCGCTGCTAATGGGAAGCATCGCTGTCTCCGCAGCAGAAGCATCGGGTGATTCAATATCAAATGCCTGCATCTCAGCAGGAGAAAGAAACAATGCCTGTGCAAGAGCCAGCCGGGCCAGATTGGTATTGTTTACCGCGCCAACCAGACTCGCCTGATCTGCTGCAACCTGTGCCTCAATATCATCGAGACTGTTCTGAGCCAATTGTCCGTTGTTAACCAATGTTCTGATACGCTTGGACTGATTGGCCGTGTTCTCCGCATTGCTTCGGGCAATTTCCTCCATCTCCTTGTTCATGAGCAGGGCGAGATAGAGTGAGGCCACATTCAGGGCAATGTCATTTCTGATCTTTTCGTCGTTGAAACGCGCCGCTGCCAGATCAATCCGCGATTGCTTCAAACCATTCTGCGCCTGAAAACCATTGAACAGATTCACAGCAGTGGATATACCCATACTGTTGCTCCTGATGCGCTCAGATGCGAACTGGTTGGTAAAGGGGTCAATTCTCTGCCCCCAGTTATAACCATGCGAGCCCTGCGCATTCAGGTTAGGCAGCAGATTTCCAAAGGCATTTTTCTGATTCACCTCCGCCAGCTCTGTATTGAGTGCGCTTTGCTTTACAGAGATATTCGAACCAAGCGCGCGTTCAACACATTGCTGCAGTGTCCAGCGCTGCTGACCAATACCCTGTTGCGAGTGAGCGACCACCGCAATCAGAAGAACAAGAAACCTCAAAGAATTCATCATGTTGTTTTCTCGAAGCAAACGTAATGAGTGTAACGCTGCATCCGGATAAGCACTTGTTCAGTGGCAGCATTTCGTGACAGGTGGAAAATCGCCTTCACACAGAAGGTGTCGGATAGCGGACTGTTATGACATAAATCAGGCGTGAGAAACACACTGCCACCTATGCATACCCGGATAATTCATATCGCGAGTATTGCTCAAAGATATTGGCCGCAGGGTTTATGTTTGTCTCAAAATCAAGCCCGCATGACCATTAAAGAGGCACAGGAACAGGCAGACCAATGGATTAAGACATATGGTGTAAGGTATTTCAGCGAACTCACGAACACTGCCATCCTGATGGAAGAAGTCGGAGAAGTGGCAAGAATCATGGCGAGACGGTATGGTGAGCAAAGCGAGAAGGAAAGTGACAAGAATGCCGATCTGGGCGATGAAATGGCCGATGTCCTCTGGGTGCTCATCTGTCTCGCCAATCAAACCGGCATAGACCTGACCGAGGCCTGGCAACGCAACATGGACAAAAAAACATCCCGAGACCATTCCAGACATCACAACAACCCCAAGCTTCAAAATCCCGAATAAAACTTATGAGAAACGTACTCATCCTTCTGCTTGCAGGTCTCTTTATGCAACCTGCTGAATTCGTTGCGCAGGACAAGCAAAAGAAGAAGGATTCCTACGCTCCGACACCTTCCGGAGAGAGGCTTCTGGGCTATGCGAAGCGCAAAGAGCTTGAACAGAACAGCGAGTTCAGCAACATCGAATTCCGCTGTATCGGGCCCACAGTGATGAGCGGACGGGTAGTGGATCTCGAAGTAGATCCGAAAGACCCCGCACACTTCTACGTCGCCTATGCCAGCGGCGGATTGTGGGTAACCCATAACCACGGAACATCATTTGACCCCCTGTTCCAAAATGAAATGGTCATGACCATCGGCGATATTGCGGTCGACTGGCAACATGGCGAGCGCATATGGATAGGTAGCGGTGAAAACAACAGCTCGCGTTCCAGTTACAGTGGATTCGGCATCTATCGTTCAGATGATTTGGGCAAGACCTGGCTTCACTGCGGACTCGAAGAATCTCATCACATCGGTCGTGTGCTGATTGATCCGCAAAACCCTGAACACCTCACTGTTGCAGCACTGGGGCACCTCTATTCTCACAATGAACAAAGAGGGATTTACACTACGACTGATGGCGGCAAAACATGGACAAAATCGCTGTTCGTCAACCCAACATGCGGTGCCATCGATCTCGTTCGCGACCCGGCACAACCCAACGATTTGTACTGCGCCACATGGGAGCGAAGCCGTGAAGCATTCAATTTCACCGAAAGCGGAGCAGGAAGCGGAATATGGAAGAGCACAGACAATGGTTCAACATGGAGTCTCATTTCAACGGCGAACTCCGGATTTCCGCAAGGTACAGGCGCAGGCAGGATCGGACTCGCCATTCATAACTCCGGAAGCGGCCCTACCCTTTATGCTGTGATCGATAATCAAAATCCACGTGAAGAAAAATCTGAAGACACCGGGGGATTGAAGAAGGAGGATTTCATCAACATCACCCCACAACAATTTCAGGCTCTGCCAGACAGCCTTCTCGAAAAATTCCTGCGCACAAATGAGTTTCCGGAAGAACACACAGCGCAGTCTGTTAAGCGGGATATAGCAACAGGCAGGATCATACCTTCTGCGCTCTCCGACTACCTGTACAGCGCGAATGCAGCGCTTTTCGATCGTCCCGTTATTGGTGCAGAAGTGTACCGCTTCGACTACATGACCTCAACATGGAAGAGAACGCATCAGGAATACCTCGACGATTTGTTCTACAGTTATGGATATTACTTCGGTCTTATCCGTGTTAACCCGAGCGATCCCAATGATATTTTCATCGGTGGTGTGCCGCTTGTCAGAAGTACCGATGGTGGCGCTACATGGAAATCGGTTAACCCTGAAAATGTACATGGCGACCACCACGCGTTGTGGATCAACCCGAATAATGCAAACCATATCATTAACGGAAACGACGGGGGAATCAATATTTCATTCGATGGCGGTGTTACCTATATCAATTGCAACTCTCCCGCTGTAGGACAATTTTACACAGTGGAAGTGGACGATGCTGATCCGTATAATGTATATGGCGGACTGCAAGACAACGGCGTTTGGGTAGGGCCATCAAACAATGTTCCCGATCGCAACTGGCATCAAAGCGGAGATTACCCATTCGACTTTCTGATGGGAGGCGATGGCATGCAGGTGCAGGTAGATACTCGCGACAACAAAACCATCTTCACTGGTTACCAGTTTGGTTATTACAGCCGCATTGATCGTCATCAGGGAACAGAGGCCGACATTCATCCGCATCACTTACTCGGCGAAAAGCCACTGCGCTGGAACTGGCAAACTCCCATTCTGCTGTCGAAACACCAGCAGGATGTATTCTATATCGGCTCCAACCGCATCCACAGATCACTGGACCAGGGAGAGCATTTCGAAACATTAAGTCCGGACCTCACCCGCGGGGCAGTGCCCGGCGATGTGCCATACGGAACCATCACATCCATCAGCGAATCACCTTTGCGATTCGGATGGCTGTGCGCAGGGACCGATGACGGACGTGTTCACATTTCCAGAGATAATGGTTATACCTGGACCGACATTTCATCGGGACTACCGCAACTTTGGGTAAGTCGTGTGGTGATGTCGGAGCACAAACCTGAACGCATTTATGTCACACTGAACGGATACCGCAAAGACCATTTCAAGGCTTATGTCTACATGAGTGAAGACCTCGGTACCACATGGAAATCCATTGGCACAGCTCTGCCATTTGAGCCGGTCAATGTCATTGCAGAAGATCCGGTAAGTCAGAATATTCTGTATGTTGGCACAGACCACGGACTGTACATCACCACCAACCTGGGTGCCACGTGGCAGAGCTTCGGCTCCGGACTTCCTGCTGTGCCAGTTCACGACATTGCCATCCAGAAAAGAGAAATGGACATCGTACTTGCCACGCACGGACGTTCGCTGTGGATAGCAGACATAGAGCTCGTATCGGCCATCGATACCATGTATAATTCCGTACTTGAAGTCTTCAGTCCTGAACCCATGAGAAGAGGATCATGGGGAGAGCGATGGAGCATGTGGTCAGAATTCAACGAGCCTGATGTTGATGTAGCATATTTTTCTTCCCTGCCCAAGGGCTCACCCATCGAAGTGCGCATCACTTCCGGAGATCAGGTGATTCACAGCTTCAGCTATACCCATCAGGAGCCAGGATTCGGATACATTGGTTACGATCTGAGCATTTCTGAAGCAGGTGCTGAAAAACTGCGGGAAATATTCAGGGCAAACGGATCAGATACATCAGAAATCAAAGCATCCGAGAACGGCAAGATATACCTTCCAAAAGGCCGGTATGGAATCACACTCTCTCACGGCATTGAGGTAGAGACAACCCTGGAGTTGAAATAGGAATCCTTTCGCGGGCGAATATTTTGGCCAGATATACATGGCCACACACTTCGGTAAAACACCGACGATTGCCCTTCTGCGCCGTATTTTTACCGCCTGAAATCTGCATATGGGATCTATCCGCATTGGTGTGATCAGAGAGGGCAAGACCCCTCCTGACTTTCGTGTTCCGCTCACTCCGGCTCAGTGCCGCGAGGTAATGAATCAGTTTCCGCATGTGGAAATCATTGTTCAACCCAGCCCCGTGAGGCGATTTACAGATGATGAATACCGAGCACAGGGAATTACACTGAGTGAAGACCTGACTACATGCGACATATTGATGGGCGTGAAAGAGGTTCCTGTCGATATGCTGATTCCCAACAAAACTTATCTCTTCTTCTCGCATACCATCAAGAAGCAACCGCACAACGCCAAATTAATGCGCGCACTTCTCGATAAAAAAATCCGCCTCGTAGACTACGAAACCCTGAAGGGTACAGATGGCAA
>JBEAZL010000277.1:0-4734 GCA_041170085.1 Bacteroidota bacterium | reverse complement strand
ATTGCTGCACCTTAACGGAGTCAGCATATTTCGAGAAATTTTCTTTGAGATAATGTGCTGTCTGATCAAGTCCACGTGAATTTTGATAGTCTCTGCTCCCTCCGTTAACCCCGGATGTAAGCCATTTCAGGTGAGCAACTACCCTTGACGAATCACATTGAACGAATGCCAGAGACGGTTGAACGAAACCAGCCAAAAAAGCAATGGCAAGAAGTGAGACAAGGAATTTATGCATACCCGGATAACTCAGCTTCCGGCCGGTAATTGTTTGAAGAATTATAAGCCCAGTACTTTTTCACCCTGACGGAAAACTACATCAGTGGGTATGCCCAGTTGATTGATGCGATTGATGTCGCCTCGCAGAATATCTCCGATCTGCGCCTCTGTGGCCATGATGTTCTTTACTTCCTGATAGGCGCCGTCTCCCTGAAGTTTGAGTATTCTGCCAGCGAGTTCATCAATTGCCTTGATCATTTCGGCATGATTAACCTGGTATTTGCCCTGTTCATTGCGGGTAAAAGCGTTGCGCTCCTGAAGGAAGTTAAAGGTCATCATATTGGCTTTTCCATGTGCGCTGGAAGCTCCGAATCTGCATGAACGGAATATGCCGGCAACAAAGGTGACATAATGATCTTCGATTCGACCTTCAGTGAGTTCTCCCATTTCAAACAAGCGGGTAACGAGCCATAATCCAAGCACGTCAGCTTTGGCTTCTTCGAGCGCACTGTGCTGTTCAGCGAGTGCTTTGCTTACAGAAGAGCCATCCGTGATGGTGTTCTTGACACCAAGTCCGTGTGCTACTTCATGGAACATCACATTTCCGAAGAATGCGTTAAACGTAATGTTTTGACGCTGTTCAGGAACGATTAACTCATCTGCGATCGGCGAGAGGATGTTATCGTATTTGGCCTTCATGGCATTTTTCAGCTGTGACCTGCGTGTTCCATGCTCCTGTTGGATTTTCTCGTCATTGGGCAGATTTACTGCAATAGTCTTGCTGCCTGAATTGCAGTCACCTGCATAGTAAACTACATCGTAGGCCGCAAGCTGAGACTGACTTCCTACCTTGTCCTTTCTGTATGCTGCATCAACAGGAAGTTTTGTCTGAAGGTCGGGAAGCAAAGCCGTGTATCTCTCCAGACGTTTGCTCCACTCCATGTCTTTGACCAGAACATATGCTTCATGCGCTGTGCGAATACCTGCGAATTGGTCTTCGTAGTTTTCAATGGGACCGATAATGATATCGAGATGATTGTTCTTCATCCCAAGCCACGCTACATCACTGGCGCCATATATATCCGTTTCAAGAGCAGATGCACGTAATTCGAGATAAAATTTCAATTCCGCATCTGTCGTAATGGAAGCTGCTTCACGAAGTAATCCAGCTGCCTCCGCTACTTCATCCCTGAAAGCTTCACTGTAGCGGGTCGCCATCAGATTTCCGGTTTCACCTCTGCTCACTACACTATACGGGTTGTCGCGCATGGGATGAGTCCAGTTTTTGAATTCTTCTTCAGTGATATCTGATGGATAAAAATTCGCACCGGCAGGCTTCGGACCAACTCCTTTCAAACAGGGATTGTTGCCGTCCAGTCTGTCCCATGGACCATAATTGATGGAAAAGAACTCACGGGCTGCTGAATCTTTCAAAGCGGTCAGCATACTGTCCGGATTTCCATAGGCTTCTTTCCAGAAAATTTTATCCATTACTGCCGCGGCCCTGATCAACAGCTTGAGCACCTGCTTTTCTTCAGCACTCAGTTTGGAAGTGTCGGTTGTGAGGACTACCGGAATGTATTGGGTAATCGAGTCATGCAGGAGTTCGCTTTCTGCTTTGGTTTCCTGAATTGCAACAGGCTTTGAATCGTTGTTACATGACACAAAAAGAAGCGAAGCTCCTATGGCAACGCAAAAGATGCTTGAAGTTCTCATGATGAGTGGTTGTGAGATGTTTAAATCAAAGCCTTTCTGCTTCACGCACGAATGAAGAGAGCGATTCCTTCCCCTTGCGGGTAAGGGCATAACCATTGCGAAACAGAATGAATCCCTCCAGATACAGTTGGGTTATCCTTTCACCGAGATTCAGGCTCGACTGATGGTTGCTTACGTCGTGCTGGATACGGGTCCAGAATGTTGACTCCAGATCTGAAAGACGGATGTGCGTTCCTTTCGAATTCTTTTTGTGATAATGGATAATGTCCATCAGAACGAAGTCGAATTTGTCCGGGTGCATAGTGCCGTTATTTCTTGTAAAGGTTCAGGCGAATTAGCTCTGGTGTAAAATGCCAGCCAAAGTAGCGGCAGGCAACGCTATTCCTGATCCTTGCGCTCTTCGTTTTTGCTCACATTTTATTAACTCATGGCCTTTCAAAGGCGGTGTATGCTGCATGCGTCAGTGGCATTTAGCCCTATCTTCACGCTCAATTCAGAACCCCATGAAATATTTATACTCTTTCCTTTTCGTATGTGTTTTACAGACCGGGTATATCGCGCAGATTACCATACAGTCTGCTCATCTTCCCGATGCCGGAGATGTTCTGGTTCAGGAGAATTGCCTGCTGACCGCAGATTTCGATCCCAATGAGACGGGTGCAAACTATACCTGGAGTTACGGTGAGAATGAACTTACTCTTCTCGGAACAGAAATATCATTTAACTGCATCAATGTCAGTGAAACTCCGATTGTCTATCAATTTCTGTTCAATAATCCATGGGATCCCGAACACAATTCCGATTTCGGTTATGGTATTGAGTCGTTTGACGTTTTCGGCTTCACTTTCGAAGATGTCTATCAGTACATTCAGAACACCGACGATCGTTATGCCATGGTAGGTATTGGAGCCACCATTAACAGCATTCCATTACCATCGCAGGCTGATCCTGTGGACGTGATTTATGAACTGCCTCTGCAGTTCGGCGATAATAGTGAAAGTGACTCCGAGATTTTCTTCGAGATTCCGGAACTGGCGACATACCAGCTTGTGCAAAATCGTGTAAATGATGTGGATGGCTGGGGAACCCTGAATCTGTTTGGTACTGACTATGATGTGCTGCGTGTGAAAAGTGTGATCAATGCCACAGACAGTATTTACATCAATACCCTGGGTTTTGGTCAGAGTATTGATCGTCCGGAGTCTGTTGAATATAAATGGCTTTCCCAGGAATTTAAGTTTCCTGTCCTTCAGATTACCACAACGGCCGGAATCGTGACCTCTGTGCTTGTGGTAAAAATCATTGTCGACAACGACGATGATGGCTTTGCAGAAGAAGATGACTGCAATGACGACGACAATACCATATATCCCGGAGCAGAGGAGATCGCGGGAGATGGAATCGACCAGGATTGCGATGGTGAGGATCTTGTTAATGTCTCTGAATCTGAATTCGCTGAGATTTTAGTGAAGTATCTTCCGCAGTCAGATGCGCTAATGATCGAGAAGGGTATGGACGGAATGAATCTTGAAATCTTTGATGCAACCGGAAAATTGGTGATGTTCAGGTCAATCAACAATCAGAACGATAGGATTAGCCTGCATCAATTGTCTGGTGGGACATTCCTGTACAAGCTCACTGCAGTTTCCGGAACTATGCTTACCGGCAAGTTCAGCAAATAGAATCTTAGAAAGGATTTTACGAAAACAAAAAGGCCGGAACACTCCGGCCTTTTTTATTGGTAATCATTCGTGTTTACTGACACGTGTATTCTGTATTGCTGGGGTTCGGATCACAAAAGTTGTGGAACTTCGTGTAGTTGCCATATTTCAGCGCTTTGAAATTGGCATTCTGATTCTGAGCACCGGCGGCACGGAAAGGAACATTGGCCAGCGTTTTCAGTGATCTTGATGCAAAGAGGCCAATTCCATTGGCAATGTTCGAATATGTCGGACGCTCCTGTACAATGCCGGTTACAGGCTGACTTACTTCAATGTATGTGTTAAGTTCATCGTTGGCCATCGCTACGATAACATCTAAAGCACGGGTGGTAAAATTGTCGAAATAACCAACCTCGCGTGTCACCAGCGGATTAATCGGAACCTTGTTGCCGATGTTGGCAAAGAAGGCCTCACCGCTGAATTCAAGCTCCAGAATAGTTCCCGGCAGCATATCGGGAGCAACTTCAAGTTCACCTATATTGAAATCCACGAATCGGGCAACAGGATCTCCTGAAGGGATGGTATGTTCTTCATCTTCCCACAACTGTTCGTGGTAGTGGAAACGGATGGTAACATCATATCTCGTCACATTTTCTGCAGCCATCCATTTCACCTTCACCGCCTGCTTGTATGTGAAATTGAGGCCGGTTCCTTCCTGAGCCATCAGGATAGTGTTGTCTTGCTGGGGTTGAGTAACATTCAGTTCTCCGGCCTTCACAAGGTTGGTCTCGGCATACACATCATCTTTATCGATAAAGTCGATGTTCAGTCTGTATGTAGCTTCTTCGTTCAGGCCACCGGGGGTGGGGAAGTAGTAAACAGTTTGTTCCGGTCCGTAAAAAATACCATTGATATCCTTGTTGGATATTTCCATGGCATCAATGGAGTATGTTGCTATAACATCTCCATCGAGGACGGCTTCTACGGTTGCTGTGAATTCGCCATCCGTATACTCAGAGCTATCCCGGATTTGGGCGTACTCCATATTGTTTCCGGAACCAAGGAAAGTCTTGTTGATCTTCACCCATTGTGTATCCAGTGCCGGGTCGAGCAATCCCATCACAACTGTATTCTTTTCATA
>JBEAZL010000276.1:0-2636 GCA_041170085.1 Bacteroidota bacterium | reverse complement strand
ACTATCACCTGACCCATGATAAAAGCTGGATATTCGATCCTGAGAGGACAGCATTTCATTTCTTCTATCTCATTCCTTTCACCCATTTCGAGTGGTACGATCCTCTCTACTGGACTCTGGCCCTTGAATTCCAGTTTTACATCATACTTGCCATACTCTTTCCACTGATTAATCATCAGCGCAGATTATACAGGTATATCGGATTCATGATTTTTTTATGGTCTTCACTTCTCATTTTCGACGAGAGATATGCCATTCATTATGCCTCATTGTTCGCTCTCGGGATAGCCTGCTACTGGCACGTTACCAGACAGGTAGGGAAGAACGAACTCATCCTTCTGATTCTGGGTATTTGTCTATACACATTCATCAGGTTTGATATTGATCTTGTGCTCAGCGGACTTATAACAGTAGCATTCATTTATTGGGTGAAGTCCGATTCCCGCTGGTCAAATCAGTTTGGCGACATTTCATACTCGTTATACCTCACACATGGTGCACTGGGAGGACATGTCATTGCACTCTCAGCCACCAGTGTTACACATCCCGCATTGAAGTACCTGATCATTCTTGCCACCATCATAGGAGCAATGATCTTCGCTTACATTTTCTGGTGGCTGATTGAACGTCCCGCCCGCAAAGCATCACAGGCGGTGAAGTTCCCTGCCGGAAAAGCCGTGTCCTGATCCTGCATCAGGAATAACTAAATCATTTTGTGCCAATCACAGAATACGGAATTCGGTTCTTCTGTTCCTTGCTCTGCCAGACTCAGTATCATTGGAATCAATCGGACTGGTTTCACCATAGCCCTTAGACTGCAGACGGGCTGCTTCTATGCCCTTGCCTGTGAGGTATTGCACCACTGCTGCAGCTCTTCGCTCCGAAAGTACCTGGTTGTCCGTGTCACTGCCTACATTGTCTGTGTGTCCGCCTATCTCGATATTCATGGATGGATTTGCCCTCAGCAATTTCGCCAGAGCATCAAGCTCGACATGTGAAGTAGGCAGAAGTGTGTAACTATTGGAGTCGAAAAAGATATTATTGAGTACCACAGTTGCTCCTGCCTTGATAGGCTGAAGATTCACATCAAGCTTAAATGGTTCAATGCGATTATAGTTTTTCAGGGAGAAATTCTCCGAGTGAAACAGATAGCCTTCCTTTGAAACGCTCAGGGCATAGTCTTTTCCCGCGGGAATACAAACGAGAAACTCACCGCTCAAAGGATTGGAATAAGACTCCGCTACCATCTTGCCACTCTCCAGATCGGTAAGCTGAAAACGCGATTCGAGCTTCTTGCCCGTCACCGCATCTTTCACAATGCCGTTCACATAAGTTACCGGTGTTGGCCTGATGGCGTCATAGAGTTCGAATGAATAAATATCCAAACCTCCCTGTCCACCATCGCGATCTGATGCAAAGAATGCGAGCTCACCATCGGCAGAAACGAGCAGGCTGTTTTCGTCTTTATGGGTATTGATAGGGTAGCCGAGATTCACGGGTTTTCCCCATGTTCCGTCGGGCTGCAGTCGCGACATGAAAATATCAAGTCCACCCATACCTGTATGTCCGTTGGAACTAAAGAACAATGTGCTTCCATCAGGATGAATCATCACAGATTCTTCTTCATAGGGAGTATTCACTTTTCCAGGGATAGGCTCTGGTTTGGTCCACGCACCTTCTTCAGTGAGGTGTGCCACATATATATCCTGCTCCTTGATTCCGCCATCTTTAAAACGTCCCCTTACGAAATACAATGTGCGTCCATCAGCAGCAAAACTGGGCTGCGATTCCCAGCCATAGCTGTTCACCGCACCTCCGAGATTCTGTGAATCAGACCATGAATTTCCGCGGCGGTACGCGTAAAACAAATCACAACTTCCGATACCCTGACGATTACCTCCCCATGCACCGGTGACATCTTCGCAGGCTGTAAAAATGATGACCTGTCCGTCGGGAGAAAGGGTAGGAGCTCCCTCGTTGTTTGGGGTATTGATTTCCATCACGGGCACCGACTTTGACCATTGGTCATTGTCTTTTTGCGAGATGAAAAAGTCTTCCTGTTTGCCGGTGTAGGCCTTTGGATCCTTGATCTGTCTCGTGAACAACAATGTACTTCCGTCTGCTGTGAGACACGGGTAATACTCGTTTTCAGGAGTATTAATCGAGGTGCCCAGATTCTTTGGGTTGAACTCTTTCGGATACTGCATGGCCTCTTTGGCGAAAACGCAATTGGACAGAATCTGCCTGGCCTTGTCTTCCTTCTTTTTACTTACATCAGGAAGCTGTATGTATTTGGCTGCGGCCTTTTCAGCTCCTTCATAGTTCGCTACCGACATTTCGCATTCAGCGAGTGTCAACCACCCTTCCACAAAGAATCTTTCGTTCTGATTCAGCCCTGCACTCAGCCACCTGATCGCACCGGGCATATCTTTTTCGTCGCTGGAAATACTGGCCAGCATAAACTTAACCTCGATAAAATCGGGATGAGAATCAGCCAACGACTCAAATATCTTCTTCGCTGCAGTCAACTGCCGCTGGTCGTAGAGAGCCACAGCCTCTTCAAATTTCTTGATGGCCCTTTTGTCATTGACTGAATAGTTCATTCCGGGTTGAGCGAATGACAAAACAGATGCAAG
>JBEAZL010000275.1:0-3975 GCA_041170085.1 Bacteroidota bacterium | reverse complement strand
TGCAGGATTCTCGCCCCGCCGTCAAAGAATAAAAACTTATTGCTGGCCGACATATTGAACTTGCCGTAGTATTCGAATGCGGGACTCAGGAAGAACTGTTGCTCCTGACTAATGGTACCAGCTCCTATGGTCTGGAAAGTTGTATCAACCTTAAGATCATCGAAGTGAATGATTTGTTCTTTCTTGTTCTCGTCGATGTATGCATAGTCGCCGGAACCAAAGTATTTCTTGCGACCGGTTATTTTCAGTTTGGCATTGAATATCCGATGGTACTGGGTAACATAATTGCTCAGTACCTGGGCCCTCTCAAGCTCACGCATGTCGGCATACTTTTCAATCACGACCTTGCCGCTGTCAGGAGTGATCTTTGAGTCTGCGACGATGATGTATTTGATTTTATCGCAACTGATCACACTTTTCTTTAAATCGTATTTGGCCTTGGGTGCCAGGAAGTTCAGAGAATCCTGTCCTTGCGCTATCGAGAAGAAATTGGACCTCTGTATCTCTTCATTGGTATCGATCACCAGATCATTGGTGGCTGTCGCGCCTCTGCTGCTGGAAAGGTCCATTTGTGCCTGATCCATGTACCAGGTGAACTGGTCCATGTAGCAGAAGTACTGGTTTTGCGGGAACTCAATCTTGGTTTCTCCACTGTTGGATTTAAAGAAACCCTGACGTTTATCGAAATCAATATTCGAGTTTACATTGTCTGTTTTAAATGCGAGACCGGTTGATTCATAGCTGGCAAGCTGGAATGCAGAGGTGTCGGCAAGTATCTTTCTTCTTGTATAATCAAACAGGTCGGATGAAAGCGTGGCACCCGAGAATTGCATTTCTCCCTTTCCGGTCATACCTCCCGGAGTCAGGCTGAGGGTACCTTCGAGTGTGGCTTCATTCTCGAAAAATGCAATCGGTGTTTCCAGGCTGGAGGCATCCAATCGGTCCAGGGTGGGGTAGAAGGCGAGGTCTACCGTGTCTGCCATTGCTTTGGGAATCTCAATCTTCCCGCTTTGCTCACGATTTACAAATGACTTTGTTCGTCCAAGTGTGGAATCGGGTAAAAAGGTGAATTCATCAGACGTTGCACTGGCCGTTACATAGTCAAGTTGTCCTCCTCCTTTCAAACCACTGAAATCCAGATTTAGGTCAGCGGTCACTTTGGCTTTACCCCCATATGCAGGTAAACCCGATGCACCGGTACTTCTCTTAAATCCGAGAGAATAGTCTTCCATCAGAACCAAGGGCTCTTCTATATCCGGGAAGATACCGGCACTTACCAGAGTCCCGTTGAATTTCATGTCCTTCTTGGTGAAGTTGTCCAGACTATCAATCGTGAATGGCTGTACCTGATAGTAGAACTTATCGCGGTTGTAAACTCCTTTCTGAATTCTGGGGTCATCCCAGTACACATAGGACATCTTGGTGCAGTTGAAAATGGGGTACTGCGGATAGGATTTGGAGTGGTAACCGCCTTTATTGGTGGGTGAATCAATTCTGATATTTCCTGCAATATCTCTCAGTACACTCTTCACCCGGATCTTCTCACGGTTGCCATATGCATCGGGCTCTTTGGTGTCATCGTCAACATAAATCCTGCAGGAGTCTACCTGCAAAAGATCCAGTTTGAAGTCTTTGTAGGTGAAGAAATATTCATTTCCAACGAATTCAAAATTTCCCGCGAATACACGTCCGCCAAATTTGAAGTCGCGGTTTTTCTTCACAACCACCTCTCCGTTTCTGGGGTAGATGGTTACTTTCTGAGAGTCGCTCACGCTGAAACTCTGAATACCCTTCAGCATCAGGTCGTAATTGAGAAGACTCAGCTGGGCATTCTGACCACCGGGAACCTCTGAGTTGAACTGAATCACGTCATAATCGCGCATTCCGCTGTTGTTCTCGAGAAAAGCCTGCGTTTTTTCCCGCACAATGCAGTAGTGGGTATTGAGGTCGTAACTGACAAAACCTTTGTTGTTCAGATCAATCAGTACGGTGTGCCATTGTTGTTCGCTGTGCCTGTGAAATGCAGCAAGTTCCTGGGCATAAAAGGAATTGCTGCCGGAACTTTTTACGAATTCATAGATCTCATACAGCGGATGTTTGAAACTGATACCCATCATGGCGTCAAACCTCTTTTTCTTGAAGTAGGTGTTTGACTCAAAGGCGGCATAGTGCTGAGTACTTCCGAGCAGTGCGCCCATCTCAATCTTCGGGTCATCGATATTCCAGTAGAATGCCTCGAAGTACATGTCCATGTTGTGGTAACTGTTGTAGAACGGCGACTTCGAAATACCTTCTTCACTTCTCACCAGTGTAAGCAGACGTGATTTTTTTTCGAACTTCAGGGTGAGGTCAGGATGCGTGATACTGTCGCCTTCAATGTAAAAGGCAACTGAAGAATGTGGCGATCTGATCTGATCAGGTTTAATATCGAATTCGAGACTTCGCGCAACACAGAATGGTTTTGAATCGCGGTAGAAGGTGAGCAGTGCTGGTTGTTCTACGGTTCCGCTTCCGGCAAGTTTATTTCCGGCCATGGTGAAACCTCCGTCGTAGTCAACGTTCTCAACAATATTTCGAATCTGTAGTCGCTTGTAATATGATTCGAAGCGCGGATATGTCGCATTTTCCTCTGATTTTCCGGCAATGATTTTCTCGACCAGCTGCCCCTGCAAAGGCTGCGCGAAGAATTCATTGTAAAAAGTTACGGAGTCGATGGTATAAGAACTTCCCTTGATACGAATGTCGTAACTGTCGAATCTCGCATATGTTTTTTCCGGATCAAATCCGGCCCTTTTCCAGGTAACCTTTCCGCCGTTCCCATACCAGCGGTCGGCAGAAACAACATAGATACCCGAGGTGTTGTATATCACGGAGCTGTCGCCCTTACTCATGCATTTCAGGTCGAGCGATTCAAATACGATCTTGGGCACAGTGTCAAAGACGAATTCATATCTCGGACTCGAACTGAACCACTCTACGGTTTCACTGCTGTAGAAACATCTCTTTTCAAATAACCTGGCCGAGGATTCAATGACCTGTGGCACGTATTTCTTGTTGCGTTTGTCGCTCATGGTTTTCACGAGCATTTCTGTCCATGCCGTAAACTCCTGAGCAGACTTGGCTGTCCCCGGAAATGCGATTAGTGCCAGAATGTATTGTTCAAAGTCCGGATAAACCTTGTATTTATTCTCCAGCATCAGATCGAGAACTGTGTAAATCATCTCCTGCTGCGGCACAGAGTAAGCTGGTTGCTCAATCCAGATGGGTGCAAATTTCTTCTCAATGAAATTTTTTCCCTCGCCTTTGCGGCTGTCGTTGAACATTTCAGAGAGCTCTTCTACAAGCTTAATGGGGTCATGGGTAAACGCTGCGCGCTTCTGGCCCTGGGATATGAGGCCACAGCACATGAATGCCAGCAGAATCAGAGTTGATTTTCTCATCCGGTACTTGCGGGTTTGGATCGATATACAATTTTAGCGTCTGTGAACTCCTGTCATACACCGTGCCTCTTAAAGTTTCACAAAGCTTAGTAACAGTTTTTTGAATGTCTCATTGCACCCTGATCGGTAAAAAAAAATGCCTTGTTTACCGTAATGAAAAAGGCCCTCACCGGTAATTCCGGAAGGGCCTCGTGTTCATCATTAAATGCGGGTCAAACGATGTTGTTCTGTTTGAGCCAGTCTCGCAGTTCTGCCCGGTCGTCGCCGGCCAGATTTCGGAAAGCTTTTCTTAGTTCTTTGCGGAATAGCATAGCATCGAACGTCACATTCCCCAGCACACTCTTATAATACTCCAGCATGTCGTGTAACAATAAATTAAGTTAGGTAACCTCGTGGTGGTAAGTTCGTTTCTGCTTTGAGGCAGATGATAAAGAAGTCAGACAGCTGGCACAGGACTTTTAACGGAACGTTGAATTGTCAGGTTTCAAATTGGCGCATTATTTTTTAACTGATTGAAAATCAATAATAGAGTTTG
>JBEAZL010000274.1:0-5259 GCA_041170085.1 Bacteroidota bacterium | reverse complement strand
GCCTCAAGCAATTGAGGCTTTTTTTCGTTTCG
Organism: Bacteroidota bacterium; assembly: GCA_041170085.1. GTDB lineage: Bacteria > Bacteroidota > Bacteroidia > Flavobacteriales_D > Sanyastnellaceae > JAWXBG01. Next base: position 5,227 of record JBEAZL010000274.1, on the reverse strand, counting down.
GCAGGACTTCTTGCCCTTGCGTCATGCGAAAAACCTGAAAATAATATCGGGCTTGAACTTCAGCCCGGTGAAGACATTCTCGGGTATTTCACATCCGACACTACATCAGTGCAATCATCCACCGTTCGCGAAGACAGCCTGAGAACTGATGAACTCACTTCGGTGATGCTCGGGAATTACGACGATCCCGTTTTCGGACGCACCATGTGCTCGGTTTTCACCCAATTGAAACTGTCTTCAGTGAATGCAGATTTTCCGTCTGCATTTCAGATTGACTCTGTTGTGCTCTCCATGGTATACTCCGGCGCGCATTACGGAAGACTCACCCCGCAGGCTTTTCAGGTATATGAAATGACTGGTCCGATGCATATCGACAGTACCTATTACACCAACAGCTGGTTCGCCATTGATGAATCCACTGATCTGGTGAAAGATAGTGAGGCGGTGCATTCTATTCGTCCCGAGTCGTTCGTGATTGTGGATGGCGACTCTTTGCAGCCCCAGCTCAGAATTCCGCTTGATCACAGTTTCGGAACCAAAATCCTGACTGCAGATCCTTCAGTACTGACAGACAATGATGCGTTCCTGGAATACTTCAAAGGCATTTATGTGAGGTCCATCAGCCGTGATGGGGCACTCTTCAATCTCGACCTTGTAGATTCAGACAGCAAAGTGACCATCTTCTACCGCGATCAGGACGGGGATGAAGAGGATACACTCGCATTTGCATTGAACATCAACAGCGATTGCGCCCGTTTCACCCGATTTGACCATGATTACAGCGGAACTGTGCTGAGTCAGGTCGGCACTGTCGCCGTTGACGGAAGTTCAGAGTCTTTTGTACAGGCCGGCGGCGGAGTAAAAACACACATTGAATTCCCAAATCTTACCGATTATGCCGGTTTCGGGAATATCACGATCAACAAGGCAGAACTGATTATTCCGGTATCGACAGCAGATGCGGGAAAGTACACCCCTCAGCAATTGCTCTTTCTGCTTTACAAGGACGAAGACGGAGAAAACCAGCTTTTACCAGACCAGAACACCAATGCCCACAGCATTGGCGGCACATACAATGAAAATGACGGAGAGTACCGGTTCAACATTACCCGTTACATTCAGAGAGTGATCAACGGGGAATTGCCAGCCACCGGAATTTATGTGGTAAGTAATAGTGCCGGTGTGAGCGGGAACAGGGTGATTCTGCACGGGCCTTCTCATTCGGAAGAAGCAGGGCAGAATATGCGCCTGCTGCTTACCTTTAGTGAGTGATTAAAACATTTCTGATTCAGAAAACCGATTCAATATGTGCGGCATAGTAGGTTATATCGGCGACAGCGAGGCTTATCCCATTCTTATCAAAGGACTGAAGCGTCTTGAGTACCGTGGTTACGACAGTGCCGGTGTGGTACTGGTAGATCAGGAAGACTTCAGCCTGTACAAGTGCAAGGGCAAGGTTGCTGACCTCGAGGCTCTGGTAGACGGGAAGGCACATCAGGGTACCATTGGCATTGGCCATACCCGCTGGGCCACTCACGGTGCGCCAAACGATGTAAACGCTCACCCGCACTTATCAGGCGATGGCCGTCTTGCCATCATTCACAACGGAATCATTGAGAACTATGCCACGCTCAAAGAAGAGTTGCTGAATCGCGGACACAAGTTCAGCAGCGAAACAGATACCGAAGTACTCATTCACTTCATCGAAGAAGTTCAGCAGAAAGAAAAAGTAGACCTCTTTGAAGCCGTGCGTATTGCGCTGACCGAGGTCATTGGCGCATATGCCATTGTAGTGATTGACAAGACCAATCCGCGTCGTTTGATTGCGGCCAGGAAGAGTAGTCCGCTCGTCATTGGTATCGGCACCAACGGAGAGTTCTATCTCGCTTCTGACGCAACACCCATCATTGAATACACCAAGAATGTTGTTTACCTCGATGATGAAGAAGTAGCGCTGCTTGACCGCGACCTCGGGCTCAAGATTGTTACCGTTCAGAATCAGGCCAAGACGCCAAGTATTCAGGAACTTGAGATTCAGCTGGAAGCCATTGAAAAGGGTGGATACGATTCGTTCATGCTCAAAGAAATTTTTGAGCAACCCCGTTCTATACGCGACTGTATCCGTGGAAGGTTGAATCTGCAGCACGGCATCATCAAGATGAGTGGCATTGACGACAATGCCGACAGGTGGATCAATGCCCACCGCATCCTGATTGTTGCATGTGGCACCAGCTGGCATGCCGGCCTGGTGGCAGAATATCTTTTCGAGGATTTTGCCCGCTTACCAGTGGAGGTTGAATATGCTTCTGAATTCCGCTACCGGAATCCAATCATAGAGAAGGGCGATATTGTAATTGCCATTTCGCAGTCCGGAGAGACTGCAGATACGCTTGCAGCGATACAACTCGCGCGTGAAAAGGGAGCATTCATATTCGGGGTATGCAATGTCGTGGGGTCAAGCATCAGCAGGGCCACAGACAGCGGTGCATATACACATGCCGGCCCTGAGATAGGTGTGGCGAGTACCAAGGCATTCACAGCGCAGGTGACTGTGTTGTATCTGCTGGCCCTTGCCGTAGCCAAGAAGCGGGGCACCATTGCACCTGAGAGATTCAACCGGCTGATGGCAGAACTGAATACCATGCCCGACATGGTAGAAGAGGTGCTCAAGACCAACCCGATTGTGGAGACCATAGCCGAGATCTTTAAAGATCACCGCAATGCCCTTTATCTGGGAAGGGGATACAGTTTCCCGGTTGCCCTGGAAGGAGCATTAAAGCTAAAGGAGATTTCATACATACACGCAGAAGGTTATCCAGCTGCCGAGATGAAGCACGGTCCGATTGCGCTTATAGACGAGGAGATGCCTGTATTTGTGATCGCCACGCAGGGACACTCATACGAGAAGGTGGTGAGCAACATTCAGGAAGTGAAGGCGCGCAAAGGGAAGATTACTGCAATTGTTACTGCGGGAGACAAAACGGTCAAGGGTCTGGCTGATCACGTTATTGAGATCCCCAAGACAGATGACAGCCTGGTGCCTATAGTATCCGTAATACCATTCCAGTTGCTTGCCTACCATATTGCCGTGATGCGTGGATGCAATGTTGACCAGCCGCGCAACCTTGCGAAGTCTGTTACCGTAGAATAGGCCCGATTTGCGTCGGTGAATCTCCGGAATTGTAAAAAATCAGGGGCTATGACTGAGACAAATCATGTGAAATGGGCGATAAAACCTTCAGATTTGGCTCCGCAATGGAGTTGCGGAACATGAAAATATCAGCATATAACCCTGATTCTTATGGAGTTGGGGAGAAATCCACACTTATTCACATATTAACAAGTCCGGTGTTTAAAATAAGGTGTTCACCGTACAGGGCTTGCATTGGTTTTTATTGAAAATTGCACACACTATAACCCAAAATTCAACATTATGAAAAAAGTGATTTTGTTTGTTGCCTGTGCCCTGATGACAATGACAGGTGCATTTGCTCAGAAACAAAGCGGTGGTGAGAAGAACCTCGAAGTAGCTTTTGCTCCTCTGGGTGGTAACCCCGTTTCTATCTCTGGTATCCGTTTCCGTTCATTCAACAGCGAAGCCAGCGCAATCCGCGTAGGTCTTTTCCTCGGTGGTACTACTGACAAGACTGTTACCATGCAGGCAGAAGAGTCTGGAGATCCAGATCAGCCAGAGCTCTACACTACTGACAAGAGCATGTCTATCAGCATCCGTCCAGGTTACGAAAAGCACTTTGCTGGTACAGACAGGTTGTCACCATACGTTGGTGCTGAACTTGCTATCACACTGAACAACACCTCTACTGAAGAGGAGATGTGGACAGTGATCAACTCAGACGGTGATACCGGAGTTGCTACTACTACTACCAAGGATGGTTCTACCACCTTCGGTCTGAACCTGCTCGCAGGTACTGACTTCTACTTCGCTGACAACATCTACCTCGGTGCTGAAATGGGCTTTGGTTTCCAGAGCACAAGCAACAAGGATACTGAAGTTGAAATCGAAGGTATTGATGATGCCGAGAATCCAGATCCAGCGATCAACGGCGGCAGCAGCGCATGGGGTCCAAACGTACAGGGCACACTGCGTCTCGGTTGGCTCTTTAACTAATCAACCATGATAATTAAATCCATTACAACTAAATCGTTCCTCGCGATAGGTGCGGCTGCGTTGATTCTCAGTGGTTGCCAGAAGGAAAGAACCTTCGGTGACGGGAATTACGTGCCACAACCATCGAAGACGGTAACACTTGATGCCGACCAGCAGCGCAAGTTGCAGGACATGGTAACACGTGTGCCTAAGCTGGCTTATTTCGATGCCGAGAACAACCGTTTCATCCAAATGGACCTTCAGAACCGCGACTGGACTTTCGTCGATGCGGGTGATGGATGGACCTTTGATGATCCGGACGGCAACGGAGTTGACTATGTGTCAACCGGCGACGGAGGAATCATCGTCTTTTCAGGTGTATACGGTAACAACACAGGCGGAGGCATGGTGGTTGCCGGTAGCAGTGCACTTGATATTGACATTGCATTTTGTCTGAGTGCCGAAGAGGTAGGCGGAGATGATGGCGGTTTGTTCAACATCTTCGACAGCGGCTTCGGTTACGATGAATTCGCTCTTGTATTTGGTATTGCCGGTGACTTTGAAGCCCTGGCCAATGCTGATACTGAGTCTGAAGACTTCGATCCTTTCGAGTATTTCGAAGGTTTTGCTGAGTATTTCGTTCTTTCGGACGACATCAGCGGCAGCCACGAAGTATTTGACTGGATGGACGAAGAGGAGGATGTTGATGATATGGCTGCGGCCTTCCTCATGGACTTCCAGAACCTCGCTCTGTACTTCTCAGTAGATGGTACAGTGAACGTTTCAGGTGGTCAGATGCAGTTTGACGGAGAGTATCTCGCTCTATACGATCTGTTCCTCGATTACCTCGAAGAAGGAGAAGACGATCCGGAATTTGACGTAGTACCTGGCTTCGGTGCCATGGGCTGCGGCATGTAATCCATTCATCGAAAAAATAAAAACCCCGGCTTGTCCGGGGTTTTTTGTTTATTACCATTCAGTATTACTCAGACCGTACTTATTCAAAAGTTCCGGTTATGCCCGGTTTATCAGCCAGCGTTCCCCGCTTTTTGCGGTATTTGAGCCATGCGTCCAGAAATACACTGGCAAGAATGATAAACATGCCGATATAGAATTGTC
>JBEAZL010000273.1:0-4960 GCA_041170085.1 Bacteroidota bacterium | reverse complement strand
AGTCCGGATGTCTGAAGTGATGTCACCTGAAACTCATCGAATATCTCGGTAGAGTCTGATACAGCATCCAGATTGGCATCCACCTTCTTGTCAGAAAACATTATGGTAAGCTCGAATCCCTTCCAGCCCAGTGTGGTGGCTGCTCCTCTCAAAAACAAATTCTCATCCGCGCTGGTGTATGGACGAAGTCCGATAGCGTTTCGACGGGTATTCATGACGAATGGAGACTTGCCAAATCCCAGGCCGTTCCAAAAGGTGAGACCCTGTCCGAACAATGCCTGATAATCGCCAATGACCAACTTCCTCACGAAGGTCTGATCGCTGTAAAACAGGTGACCACTGAAGAAATCGGGTCTGCCGTTGAATTTTTCACCGGGGTCGTTCTCAGCAGTAAATCCTGCAATCAGGTTGCGCCGGTATTGAAAGCGATACCGGATGTAGCCATAATCGGGCGTACCCGGAAATGCAGGAGCCACTCCCGGATCATCTGAACTAAAACCTTTTTGCGGTTCAAGGGTACGTTTGTATCGCAGGAACATATCATGGGTTCCCTCCTCGAAAATGGTTTTCAAAGTTGTTCCCTGAAGATTGCCTGGTGGACGAACCGTTACAAACGGGAGAATATTCCGGATTGTGCTTTCATCAAACCCGCGTACAACCTGCAATTCGTGAATATTGTTTAGCGGACCGTAACGAGTTATGTGCGTTTGCAGATTTCTAACCTGAACATCTGTCAGCAGATACAATTCCTTCAATTGCTCCTCAGATGCACGATTTAAGTTCAACGGATGCTCATAGTAATAAGTTAGATCTTCGAGCAGATTGGTATAATCCAATTCGGCGTCTTCTTCGAGAAGTCCGGCGATCGTTTCGATCCGCTGTTCAATGATGCTTTGTCGCTGCTGATCGTCATTCTGGGCTGCTACACCGCGAGATAGCAGCGTACAACCAAGAAGCGTTATAAGCCTCCACAGATTAGCGCTCTCCGAATGCATAGTTCAAAGCCAACTGAGGAGAAAATCCAAGAACCTGGTGATAGGATGAGGCAACGTCCATTCTGAATCCGCCCTTCTTCCATCCAAATCCAAAAGAGAACAGAGAAGGATTGGTGACAACACCTGCGAGCATGACCACATTGTCGGCGGGCCAGTACTCTATTCCGGCATGTACCCCCAAATCAATATTTTCCGGCTTCCACACTTCTGCGGTCAGCGATACCTTTTCTGAAAAAGTATACCTCGCTCCCGCCTTCAAAACACTGGGAGCGCGTTCCTCCGGATTAGTAACAACGATATCCCGGTTGATATTCTGGAGCTGTCCGGCCAGTGAAAGTTTCTGATTCATTCTGTATAGGAAGCCGGCACTAACCAATATGCTGCTGCTTGATCCATATCCTTCGGCAATGGCAATTTGCTGATATCCCAGGCCCACTCCTGCAGCGAACTTCTCCGACATTTTCATTCCATAGGAGAGTCCTGCCTGTGTACGACGAAACAATGCATCTCCGAAAGAATGTACGCTCAATCCGAATGTTCCCTGCCGCACCGGCAGAGCGAATGCAAAAGCCTGATCAGCCATGCCTTCTGTGAGAAAGCGATTACGATACCATGCACCCGCAGAGATCTCGTTGGTAAAAGCCATTGCCCCCTGATTGTTGTAGGCCGCCCAGGGGTTCGTGCTCAATAAAGCAGTGCCCCCGGCTCCTTCAGCCGCAGCACCAATTACCTGTTGAGCTCTCAATACTTGAGCAGACATCAACACGAGAATAACTAAAGCGAGAATGCGCATCAAAGTCCAAAGGTTCAGGGTGGAAAGTTAATCCCAAATCATGCAATACCACAGTGCATTTTCACGGTCCATGAAGAAATCTTACCAGTCAGGATTGCGATTAAACAAATTGATTTTTCCGATTCCAGGCACTTCAATCACCCTGCATCCGGATTTTCCATTCCCGGGGAAAATAATTATTGACTCTGGGCGGGATAGATTTAATCCAGCCCAAAGCATATCCCTGATATGTGACAATATACCAGCCTTTGGTATCTGCCGGGACATCTACGGATTCACATCGCAAAAACCGCAATGCCTCTGAACGTTCGAGCGGAATGCGACGAACATTGTCACTTAAATAAGGCGAGATGGCTAATGCATGACCGGGAACGAGATCCTTTCCCTTTCGGGTACCGACATGCAGCCCGGGCATGGTCACATACAAATTCTCCAGACATAGCGGAACGACGCGTAGAACTGCATCTGAAGAACTAAGCAGATATTCCTCGCCGCTTCCCGGAGAAAACAGTTGAAACTGATCAGAATACTTCACCCAATGATCCCATTCAGGATCATTACACGCCCTTAAATTCTTCGGTTTTTTCAACTTACTGTTCGTCGCTTCACCAGACTTTCGGACGACGCCAATTGTCAGTCCTTCTCCGGATTGAAGGTGCGGCAGGAACCTGTACATCCAACCGTATTGCGTAGGAACTTCGACAATATTCCATTCCACTCCGGGCTCCAGGCGAACCGCTTCTGCACTTGAAAACGACAATAACTGATCGAGTCTATCCTCGTTCTCCTGCGGAGAAAAAGTGCACGTGCTATAGACAAGATAGCCTCCGGGCTTCAATGCCTTCCATGCTTCGCTGAGAATGTTCTCCTGTTCAGTGGCACATTGAATCACAAGTGATTCAGACCACTGCTCACGCGCAAACGAATCCTTCCTGAACATGCCTTCGCCGCTGCACGGTGCATCCACAAGCACCAGATCAAATAACGCACCCATCGCAGCTATTTCCGCGGGCCGGCCCTTTGTTACCAAACAATTGGCCGCACCCCACTTCGCAATGTTCTCACGAAGAAATACATTTCGTTGTGCCACGGGCTCGTTGCTTACCAGGATCCCGCTTCCCTGAAGATGATTCAGAATATTCAGCGACTTTCCTCCGGGTGCTGCGCACATATCAAGACAGGCCAGATCCTTCCGATCGCCAAACAAGACAGACAAAATCCATCCCACAAACATGGAAGAGCTTTCCTGCACATAGTACAATCCTGCATGCCAGAGTGGGTCAAGTGTAAACACTGGTCGCTCGCGCAATTGACGACCATGCATGTTCCATGGAATCTGATGATCCTCCTGAAATAATGGCGAAGGCTTAAGAGAATTCAACAGGACTGAAGTATGTATATCTCCGTCCAGTGATTTAATCAGGCGCATTGCAACCTGTTCACCCAATTGATTCTGCAGCCGTTTCACAAAGGCTTCCGGCACAGGAACACGCTCAGTCATTTTCATTGATAAATCAATTATCCTTTTCCTCTTCGTGTTTTTCCTGAAGCCACTTGGGCAATTTCTTTTTCTTCTTTGGGTCCTCTGTTGTTGGCTTTTGCTCAGGCTCCGGGGTGGACGCTGGCGCAGGATTATCCTCGTCCCATTCTACTGTAACCACCGCACCTGGTTTTGTTGTCTTTTCCTGAAAAGCGCCAACCGTATTGTCATTCCTGAACAAACCAAACTCCTCCTTCAAAAGGGCCTTTACATTTTGTTTTTCAGCCGCCATCTCTTCCTGTCTCATTTCTTTCGCTGCCTTTCTGTCGAGACCGAATTCTGGCGATGTGGTTGTGCCTTTCATATACACGAACATCTGCTTACCCAGTCCATCGTCAACTTCCTCCCATTCCTTCTCCTTGCGAATAAGAATATCCCTGAGGTTAAAGCCAATGGTATAATCAATGCGGGAATCAAATCCATGCGTACCCCTCACTGATATGTCCATCGCGCTGGACCTGACCTCCATGAATGGTATGAGTATCTGCCTGTTCTTTATCTCGATAACATTTTCAAACTTCGAGAATTTCACATCGCGCAATTTCTCGGCAAAGCGGTCTTCGTTTACAAATGGAGCCGCCCAGGCATTATTACGGATATAATCCGCTATACCCTGCAATGCCTGCAAGCCGGTTATTTGTCCGTTCTCTATACTGATATCAATCAGGCTTTGTATGGTTTCGTCCTTCAGATCTAGTGACGGGGTCATCACAGATTCAAACTGTACCCGCGATGTTGCCTTGCCCTGCAAATGGTCATCGCGTATAAAGTCCTGTCCGAAATTTCCGAATTCGGTGAACAAAGCCCTGATGTCAATTCTTGACAAATCGGCCAGACAGAGTACCTGGTAGTTCCCGTCCGGCCTGCTGGTTATGCGGACCTGAGAAAGGACATCACCACCTGCAGTCGAGAATGAAACCGGATCAGCTTCGAGGCCACTGGCATTCAACTTCACCACGCCCTTAACATTCCTCGCTGAGAATTTCCGGAAAACCAGTTCTCCCAGATCTGCATTGAAAGTGCAATTCACCCTCGATGGCAATCTGAAACTATCATCACCTGTCTGTGCCTTGTTGTCGGTGCCTGAAACCAACGGACCCACATCAAACTTCGGCGAGTACAAAGACGCATTGATGTTGAGCACCTGATCCCCGGTTGTCAGATAAGGAATCAGATTAGTCAGAGAACCGGATATGGTAAAAGATGATCCCGCTACCTCACCAGAAAGTTGCTCCACGGATGCGTTACCACCACTGAGGAGAAATTTGCCATTCATGTTATTGAATGTTCTGTTGCTCTGCTTCAGACTGAAATAAGCACTTATCAGGTCGGCCTGACCATCAACGAGCATGGATGACCAATCTAGTTTTTCATCATCACCGTAAAGCAATTTGCCCTTAATGGTCGCATTGGCAGTCATTCTTCCCGTGCATTCACTAAGGGTATCCAGGCTGAAAAAGTCTTTGACGTCCTTCAGGTTCGCCTCTGCGTTTACAGCAAGATCCAATGTTGGTTCGGTGAGATTGTTCACAGAACCCGTTACCTGAAAAATACCGCCACCGAGCGCCGCATTCATCGAAGTGATGCTGAGCAAATCTTTTCCTTTTGCGTCCCGCTGGTAACGTGCGTTTG
>JBEAZL010000272.1:0-5210 GCA_041170085.1 Bacteroidota bacterium | reverse complement strand
CTTCGGTAACCCACCGAACAATAAACAATGATCTTCTTGTGCTTGTCAATATCTGAAACAGCCGAAAGATTGAAGTTATCATAACCAATATGTCTTGCACCCTGCAGGTGCGACACATTATACTCGGCTATTTCGCGCGCATCGAGAATGATCAGGGAGTCGGACAGGTTTAAGCCGGCATGATGCACCACCTCAACACCTTCCGGAGTCATCGAATCCGCCATCTCGGTAAAAGTCTTCTGACCACAGGCAGAAAGAGTGAGCCAAACAACGGATATGACGACCGGGAGAAATTTCACCTTGGCCTGCATGCTCTATTTCTTATTTAGTTTCCAGTTGTATGGAATATATGTGATCTCCGCCATTGTGTTCATCTTCACTTTGGAGTATCCGTTGATGAAATCCACGAGAGATTTTTTCACGCAGAAGTCATCGCGATACCATTCGAATATCTGCGATAACTCAGCTTTGTCTGCTGTGATACGATTGTATTCCGGATTATTGATAAAGTCAGAAGCCAGTGCATCCAGAGCTTTGTAAATCCCGACAGAACGGAATGCCTTATTTTGTATTGGAGGACAAGATGAGGCGGCACAATTGATGGCAAAATGTATTCGCGGCTCGTTGTATTTCCTTCGGAGTATGGTGTGTTCAATCTGATTCAGGCTGTACTTCTTGTCCTTTAGTTCCACAAACAAACTGTCCCATGCGTTGGGAATGTCCTTGATGCTTTTCAGAGGATACTTTGAGGCGACGAGATCGATGGTGTAGATATTATACACGTTGATCCAGAATGCAAGTTCATCCTCACGAGTCCATGTGCCCTGAGGCAGCAGGGTTTTGATAATCTTTTTGGCCTGTGCAAAATCTGCATTCTTCTTCAGCGCCTTGTAGTCCACTCTTCCATCTGCAGTTACACACTTTGCGAGTGCGCGGTCAAGTGCATCGCAGTAAACTGCATTGGGATCCGATGGCTCGCTCCCTGCGGAAGTGCTCTGCCAACCAAATAAAACTGTCATCAGAATGATTCCACAGGTACCAAGCATTTTACATTGTTTTGAATATCCGAACCAGAAATGATGCCCAATTTACGTCAACCAGTGCCTGGGTTTTTCCTCAAAGATTCTGAACCCATATTCACACTTTTTGTTTTGCCATGTAACTAATTGGTGAACCGGGCGTCCTTACCTTTGAGGCACATGAAGCGTATTCTTTTCCTGATTCTGTTTGCTGCGGCGTTTTATCCGGTTACCGGACAAGACACCCTCCGTCAGGTCATGCAGGTAACCGGAGTTGTTATTTCCGGCGATTCCCTCTATGGGGCGCCATATGTGACCGTTTACCGGGAGAGCGATTTCCGGGGTACGTTTTCGGATGACAATGGTTATTTCACCATTCCGGCTCTGGAGGGGGACACCCTTTGGTTCATGGGGCTTGGCTTCAAGAAAACCATGTATAAGGTGCCGGAAAGTTCGGGAGGACAGCGTCTTCAGGTAGTTCAATATCTCGAGACTGATACAGTTGAACTGAAAACTGTATACGTTTTGCCTTGGCCTGCGCCTCAGGACCTTCGCAAGGAGATTCTGGCTATGGATATGAGCGATGACCGGGTACTGACTATTCAGAAAGGGATTCGCCAGATGTGGGAGCACAATGATCTGATTTATGTCGGACCATCCGGAGCCCATTTCAATGAGGTGCTGAGCGATATCCGCGACAGACAGCAGAATACCGGATACGTTCAGAATCAGCTTCTCAACCCATTCGCCTGGGCTTCATTCTTCAAGGCAATCAGGGATGGTGAGTTCAACGGCGACGATTAATCTCCGCCATTCTTATCCTGCAAGAAAGGAAATTGTCCGGCTCCGGAAATCGGGGCACCAGCTCAACTATGTTTCACAGCGCTTCCTGAAGATAGGAGGTTGCGTAATTATCAATGAACAGACGGTTGCTGTGCAATGGACTGAAAATCTGTAAGAAACTTTCCGCCGCAGGTCGGTTTGACCTTGCTTGCAGCAAATCCTGCACAAGAGACTGAGTTTTTGGTTTTAAAGCCATGTCGGGCGTCACATTTCGGTTAAGTGAAGCAAAGATGGCAAAAAGAGCTAGTCAGACCCAAGCCGGGATGAAAAGACTTTTGAACATCCGGGAGAGGGTTTTGTTATTTTCAGGATAGAAAGGCTGACCAAAAAATGACCTTGGAAAAGCCTTGAGTGACCTATTTTCGTACCCAAACCTGTGACCTATCCGTAATTCTATGAGAAGTACCCTTGTTATTTCTGCACTTTTTATTGCCTCAATTTCCATTGGTCAGGACCAGCCAGACTGGTCAACACTCATGAAAAATTCAGATCAGAATTTTCAGGAGATTACAGATCTGCACAAGCAATACTGGCCAACACCACCTCAGGATCCCGGACAGGGATACAAGCCTTTTGAACGCTGGAAATGGCTTTGGCAGGGCCGATTGGAGGAAGACGGCACATTGCCTTCAGGAGCTGATGTGTTTCGGCTTTGGGAAGAAATCAGAGAATACAACGGCTCGCGCTCTCCATCCGGAAACTGGTATGTTCAGGGACCGGTTCTCGATAACCTGACAAGCCGTGATAATATTGACGGCGTGGGAAGAACCTCATGCATTGCATTTCATCCCACAGACCAGAATATTGTGTTCGCCGGTACACCTGCCGGAGGACTCTGGAGAAGCTTTGATGGTGGACAGACCTGGTCTTCAAACACAGACTGGCTCCCCACCTTGGGTGTTTCATCCATAGCATTTGATCCGGAAAACGGCAATGTGATATATGCCGGTACAGGAGACCGCGACGCAGGTGACGCATTGGGTATGGGCGTAATGAAGAGTACCGACGGCGGAGAAACCTGGGAGTTTTTCAATACGGGAATAGAAGATCTGACCGTGGGTGCCATGAAGATCCTGCCATCCGGAGCCATATTGATTGGTACCAATGATGGTATTTTCAGATCCGCTGACGGTGCAGCGAGCTGGACATACGTATCACCAAGCTCGGTCGATTATAAAGACATCGAAGTTCACCCCACCAATCCTGATATCGTATATGCCTCAGGTGCAGGAAAGTTCTTCCGCTCTGCCAATGGCGGTCTTGACTGGGAGTGGATCAATGAAGGAATCAGTTCGGGTTCGCGCATGGTAATCTGTGTTACACCTGCCGATCCTGATCGTGTATATGCACTTACGTCTACGACATTTGAGTTCAAGTCTTTTTATGTCTCTTATGATACAGGTCTGACATTCACAGAACAGAGCGAAGAGCCAAACATTCTTGGATGGGCCGCTGATGGCAGCTCAGATGGCGGACAGGCTTGGTACGACCTGTGTATTGAAGCAGACGGTGTAAATCCGGATGTTGTTTATGTGGGAGGAATCCGGATGAAGAAAACGACAGATCAGGGTGTGACCTGGTTAGACATCAATCCGAATTATCTTCACGTTGACCAGCATGAGTTGATCCGCTCTCCTTATACGCAGGAGCTCTGGCTGGCCAACGACGGTGGTTTGTACAGGTATGTGAATAACACCGAATGGCTGGATATTTCTACGAGCCTCATCAATGGACAGATATACAAACTGGGTCAGTCGCCACACAATCCGTACAAGGTGCTCAACGGTTTCCAGGATAACGGAACTTCAGAGTTCAATGGAGCGTTATGGCAGCGACGTGGCGGTGGCGATGGCTTCGAATGTCTTTACGACCACACAGATGAGGAATGGAGATATGGCTCCATCTACTATGGTCAGTTGTACCGCACCAGCCCCGACTTTGTGAATCAGAAAATTGCCGGCGACGGAGAATTGGGTATCAATGAGAGCGGTGCCTGGAGTTCACCTTATCTTCTCGCTCCATGGGATGAAAATACCATGTTTGTTGGTCTGAAGAATATCTGGCGTACCAACAATGTTAAAGATCCCGTTCGCGATTCTATCGAATGGGTAAAGGTTTCCAGCAACCTGGGCGGAAATGACCTCACCCCTATCAATGCGATGGAAAGTTGTATGTCAAACATCAACATCATGTATTGCTCAGAGGGCAACAGAAAACTTTTCAGAAGCAACAACATCAACAGCGAGTCTCCAACATGGACCACACTCAGTAACTCGCTACCGGTATACAATACGCCTGTAAATGCCATAGAAACCCATCCGACCGACTCCAATATCGTTTACATCAGTTTCAACGAGAACGTATATAAGAGCATTGATATGGGAGACAGCTGGACCAATATTTCAGAGGGATTACCTGATATCAGAATCAGCTCCATTGTGCTGGACACCGCAGGAGCTGAAGAAGCTCTTTATATAGGAACAGACATGGGTATCTATTATACCGATGCCACACTGGGTGAATGGGTTCCGTTCAACAGCGGATTCCCATACAGTGCCCGTGTTACCGAGCTGGAAATTTACTACGCTCAGGATCACAGCCAGAGCCGCATCAAAGCATCTACATACGGACGCGGAATGTGGGAAAGCGACCTGTACGGAGAAGGCACAACCCTCTTCTCTCCTATCGCGATTCTCGGCACTGATGAGCCTTCTGACGAAATTTTTGACACATTTCATGTAGATCTCTCATTTTATAAGAACCTCGGCGCAGTTGAAGTAAGTGGATTGGAGATCGATGATATTCAGATTGAAAACGGAACTGTCCTTTCTATTGAAGGTGGGCCTGTGAACTTTGACCTCACCATTGAACCGGCTTCATATGGATATATCCACATAAGCGTTCCGGATTCAGTGGTTGATGACATCGATGGTCTTCCGAATTTTCACAGTGATACGCTTTCGTTTGTTTTCAGTCCTGCACCTGATCCATTTGGACCATTTGGTCCGGGTGGTGTTGGTGATGAAAGCTCAGTTACTTTCTGGCTTCGTGCCGACAGGTCTGTTTTTGGCAATGGCAACAGCCCATTGAGCGAGAACGGTCAGTTTGCAGAACAGTGGCGCGACGTGATGGGCAGTGACTATATCGCCTGGCAAACCTCAGAAAACCGACAGCCCGAGTACTATACCGGCGAAAATGGTATCAATGGAAATCCTGCACTCAAATTTGACGGCGACGATGACCGCCTCAGCCTCGATGATGTTGTTCCCGGAAGAAGCATTTCAGGATATATGATGGTGGAAGGTGACAGCATTGAATGGAATGATCACGGTTGGTTCGCGTCTGCAC
>JBEAZL010000271.1:0-3676 GCA_041170085.1 Bacteroidota bacterium | reverse complement strand
GGCTTTGGGTTGAAAGACAATGTAGAAATCTACTCCATCAAAGGTGATCCATACGGAAATGTCCTCGCCCTTACATCAGAGGGCATGGCTCTGATCAATCCGCGGTATAAGGTTCCGAGATATTACCTGACCGACCTCAATCTGGAAAGTGATTATGTGAACGTGATGTCAGTTGACTCCGATAACCAGTTCTGGATCGGAACCCGGGAATCCATGATCCGGTTCAGAGAATCAAACGAACAAAACCGCAATCAGCCATCAACTATCCTCGAGCAAATCCTGGTTATGCTCGAGCCTGGCGACACGAGCCGACATGAATACCCATTCAACCGGAATCACTTTACATTCAACATTAGTTCCATATGGCTGCAGCAGCCAGACGCCGTTTCCTTCCGCTACAAACTGGATGGATACGATATGGACTGGGTTTATACTCTGAACCGTACCCTGGTTTTCAGTGCACTTCAGCCTGGCGATTATACCTTCAGGCTTCAATCCTCTGCTGATGGCAACTGGGAAAACCTGGAGGAGATTACTTATGCCTTCACCATCCTGCCACCCTTCTGGCAACGCTGGTGGTTCATTGCCGGCATTATTGTTCTCATAAGCCTGATTGTTTATCTCGTCGTGAAGATTCGCATCAATGCTTTGAGGAGACGGGAACTAGCCATGCGCGAGAAAGTGCAGAGCCAGTTTGATACGCTGCGCAATCAGGTAAATCCACATTTCCTTTTTAATTCATTCAACACCCTCATTTCTATCATTGGTACCGACCAGAATGGCGCCATCGATTATGTGGAAAAGCTGTCAGACTATTTCCGCATTGTTCTTGAGCAGCGTGAAAAGGATGTGATCAAAGTGGGAGAAGAACTGGAATTGGTAAAAAACTATCTGTTCCTGCAAAAGCGCAGGTTCGGAGATAATCTGCAATATGAAATTGATGTCGCACAGGACGTAGTGAACTGCCCCATACCACCACTCACCATTCAGATTCTGATCGAGAACGCGATAAAGCACAACATCATTTCGCGAACCAAGCCTCTTCGTGTGGTGGTGCGTTCGGTGGGGAATAAAATCATTGTTTCCAATAACCTGCAGGAGAAGCTGACCCGCGAGCCCAGCACCGGTATCGGCCTGGAGAATGTGCGCAACCGGTTCAGAATTCTGTTCAATAAGCACATCGAAGTGGATAAGTCTGCTGATACCTTTACAGTGGTGCTGCCATTAACAGAAGTGAGAACGATATGAAGGCATTTATCATAGAAGATGAGCCACTGGCGCTTGAGAGGCTGAAGAGTCTGATCAGCCTGAATACTCCTGATGTTCAGATTGTAGGTGATGCTGACAGCATCGAATCTGCACTGGAATGGTTTTCTCAGAATACAGATCCTGACGTTGTTCTTACCGATATTCAGCTTGCCGATGGCAATTGTTTTGGCATATTCGAAAAGTACCAGCCATCGTGCCCGCTTATATTTATTACAGCCTATACTGACTATGCCATAGAGGCCTTTAAGGTCAATGCCCGTGATTATCTGTTAAAGCCGGTAAAGCCTGAAGACCTGATACAGGCATTAGACCGTGTCAGAAGGGGTTTGAATACAAGCATGGGCGATATTGACTACACCAGGCTTGCGCAGGCGATTATACGTGAGGAGCAACGATATGACCGCCGCTATCTCATTCGCTATGGTGACCAGATAAGAACTGTTCAGTCAGATGAAATCGCGTACATCTATACCATGCACAAGGCTGTTTTTCTGGTCATGTTCGGAGGCAAGGAATACCCGATGGACAAGACCATGGATGAGCTTGAAAAGGAACTTGATCCCCGCAAGTTTTTCCGTATCAACCGACAGTTCATTGTGAATCTTAAGTCCATCACCTCCATGCACACTGCATCAAAATCGAGGGTACAGCTGGATTTGAACCCACCATTCAAAGGTGATGAAGTCATTGTAAGCACAGAGCGCTCTCCTCTTTTCAAAGACTGGTTGGGTAGCTAAAAAAAAAGCCGGTCCATTACATGAACCGGCTTCTGTCTGAACAGAATTCATTATGCTTCCTGAAGCTCTTGCTGATGAGCCTGAACTACTTCATCCTGAACAGCCGGAGGAACAGGCGCATATTCGGAAAATGTACTCGTGAAGTTTGCCTTGCCCTGACTGATCGATCTTAAAGAGGTAGTGTATTTGTACAAATTTGCCTGGGGCACATATGCCGTAATTCTTGTGTAGTGCCCGATGCTGTCCATACCGTGAATAATGGCTCGTCGCGTCTGCAAATCCTTCATCACCTCACCTGTTACTTCATCCGGTGCCATTACTACGACTTCGTGAATGGGTTCCATCAATTTGGGTTGTGCGTTATGGAAGGCATCCCGAAAAGCCATAGCAGATGCAATCTGGAAAGAGATGTCGTTGCTATCCACATCGTGCATCTTGCCATCATACAGAATGACACGAACATCGCGTACATAACTACCTGTGAGCGGACCGCGTTCCATTTTCTGCATCACACCTTTCAGCACTGAAGGTATGAATCGGGCATCAATGGCACCGCCAACGATGCAATTGTAGAACTGAAGCTTACCACCCCATTCAAGATTGATTTCTTCCTTATGTCTGATGTTGAATCCTGTGGGTTCGGGAGCACCCTCATAGTATGGTTCAATGCGCATGTGGACCTCTGCAAACTGCCCTGCTCCCCCACTTTGCTTCTTGTGTCTGTATGTCGAATTTGCGGGTCGCTGAATGGTTTCCCGGTAGGCAATTTTGGGTTTACCAAAGCTCACATCCATGTTGTACACCTTCTCCAGTGTCCATTTGGTGGTGGCAAGATGTAGCTCACCCTGACAATGAAGAAGAAGTTGTTTCAACTCATTGCTTTGTTCGAAGTTCACCGTAGGATCCTGTTCATGTATTTTCTTCAATACTTCGCCCAATCGCTCATCATCCCTTTTGTTATTCGCTACAACAGAGACAGTCATGCGCGGAAGTGGAAAAGAAATGGGCTGAACCTTCATCTCGCTATCCAGCGCGTGAAGGGTGTGGTTTGTTTCGGTGTTCTTTAATTTCAGCGTTGCCCCGATGTCACCCGCTTTGAGGACTTCAACGGGTTCTCTCTCGTGCCCTTCCATGACAAACAACTGGTTAAACACTTCCACCGTGTGCGAATTGCTGTTCTTGAGTTGTGCCCCCTTCTTCAATTCACCTGAAAGAACTTTGAAAAACGAAAGCTTACCCAGATTGGGTTCGTACTCGGTGCGATAGACAAATACAACCGCAGGGCCTGATGTGCGCGGCGCAATCTCGGTACCATCTTCAGTTATCTCAGGCCTTAATTCGTGAGCTGCCGGAGCTACATTATCAATGAAGCCCATGAGGCGTCCGCTTCCCATGTTTTTCAAGGCTGACAGACAAAACACCGGAAACACTTCGTGGTTGAGCATACCCTGGTGCAGTCCTTTGCGCAACTGATCCTCGTCCAGGTTACCCTTTTCAAAATAAAGGCTCATCAGTTCTTCGTCGTTTTCTGCCGCCTTCTCGACCAACAGATTGTGCAGTGCCTCTGCGCGTTCTCTTTCTGATTCAGGAATGGGTAGTTTTTCCGGCTTTCCCCCTTCCTTCGGAAATCTGTACATGACCATTTTCAGGAGGTCGATGATAGAATCAAA
>JBEAZL010000270.1:0-3402 GCA_041170085.1 Bacteroidota bacterium | reverse complement strand
GCTGTGAAATTTCATCCCCTGCAATCCAGTTTGAGCCGTCCAGATACTGCCATGCGGAAAACGTTGAACCACCATCTTCGGACATTACCAAGTATGGATGATAGGGCGGCTGCACATCTCCGAAAGTCTTTGGATTTGTGCTGGTGATATAAATGTTCCCTGACCCTTCCCCATTGGACAGGTCAATAACCATCCAGGGCCGGTCAACCGGATACTGCACACCATCAGCGTGCATGTCCAGGGCGAGAACAGGCTGAAGCCAACTGAGCCCGCCGTCTGCAGACTTACGGACATAAATACCTCCCTCTTCGATTTCAGGACTGTAATCTATATATGCGAGATAAACATTGCCTTCGGCATCAAATTCAACTGAGGGGTCTGCCGAACCGAATTCAGGTAACACATGGGGAATGAGAACAATATCGGACCAAGTTTCACCGGAGTTAAAACTTACCCGGATATGGATTGTGATCTTCGCTTCGAGATTCTCGATTTCTGTCCCCATCCACGCTACGACCAAATTGTGCGGATCAACGGGATTTTGGGCGAGATATGGCTCCCCGTTGAATAAGAAACCAGTAGAAACCTGTTGGTCCTGCGACCACACAGAATGAACAGAAAAACACAAGGTGAAGATTAGTATAAGCCTCATAGTGTTTAGACTATTTCAACTGCATTTGGTTTAAGGAGCCTGAGGCGCATCGTAGCCCAAAGCCCTTCTCCACAACCTGGTCCAGGCCTCTTTAAACTCAGCCTCCCCGAATTCAGGTTCCACCGGGTGAGACTTCCAGCCACCATTTCCATCCGGGTAAACCTGATAATAAAATCTGAAAGCCTCTTCCGGTTCGGTTCTGGTAAAATCCATACGCCCCCACTTGGCCACGAAAAAATCAAGTGTATCACCCCGTTGTCTGGCGAGATACTTACCCTGACTAAACCACTCCAGAATTTCTACGGACTCCCGCGCAGGATGATTTTTCACCAGATCGGTATTCCTCGGGTACGAGGCCCAATCTACATAAGGACTGCTTTGAAGTGTACTGTATTCTCCAAACCATATGCTGTCCTTGCTTACAGCAATACCAGCCCACAACCAGTTATTGAAAATGGATGGTGTCGTGTACAATTCATCATAGAGAATCTGCTCATAATCCAGCGTTACGCGAAACTCCTGATCGACATGATACTTGTTAATGAGGGTATAACCCATATAGACAAACTGCCATGAAATGGCAATCCACGCCCATCTGAGTCGCCTCGGATTATCGCGGCGCATGAACATACAAACTACCAATAGTAACATGAATGGTATGGTCCAGAATGGATCAACGACAGATATGTTGTTGAACCCTACAAGATAATCCGTGAAAGGGAGAAAGAGCTGTGTTCCATAAGTGGTGCAGCAATCCAGTAATGTATGGGTCAGGAACATGAGATACCAGGCGAGATACATTCTCCCGAATGTCACTTTATCACGACACCACTTAAAACTCAACCATGCAAATGGCAGTGCGAGTAAAATGTGAACGAACATGCTGTGGCTGTATCCTCTGTGAATACGTAGCCGCTGAAGTTCATCCTGAACCAGTGGATTCAGAAGTATATCGAGATCAGGAATAGTTCCGCCTATCGCTCCCAATAACATAGCGCGATTACCCAACCTGCTGCCCAGCATAACCTCGCCGACAGCTGCTCCCAACACGATTTGCGACAATGAATCCAAAGGATAGTGAATTTTGCCCGCAAGGTAATTCCTGTATGTACCTATTTTTAGCGTTAAAGAATTAAAACATGAAGAGATATACACTGATCGTTATATCACTGACTCTGGTGCTTTCATCCTGTTTCAGAAACGAACATCCTGTTGCTCCGGAATACTCCGAAAAAGCCTATCTGGTCGATCCTGATGGCGGAGTAAAAACGGGTGGCGCACGAATGATAGATATTACCACTGACCGGGGAACTTTCAAAGTGTGGACCAAGCGATTCGGAAACAACCCGCAAACCAAAATACTCCTCTTGAACGGAGGTCCTGGATGCACACACGAGTACTTTGAGTGCTTTGAAAGCTTCCTGCCGCTTGAGGGAATCGAGTTCATCTATTATGATCAGTTGGGTTGTGGCAATTCGGAAAACCCCAATGATAGCGCCTTCTGGGACCTCGGTCGCTTCGTCGATGAAGTCGAGCAAGTACGCAAAGCCCTCGATCTTGATGCTTCAAACTTCTATCTGCTGGGTCATTCGTGGGGCGGAATACTGGCCATGGAATACGCCGTGCAATACCAACAGAATTTAAAAGGTCTGATCATTTCAAACATGATGAGCAGCTGTCCGCAATACGGAAAATATGCCGATGAAGTGCTGGCTGCACAGATGGATACCACAGTGCTGAAAGAGATCAGAGATATCGAGGCCGCCGGTGAATTCAGTAATCCACGCTACATGGAACTGCTCATGCCTCATTTCTATCAGAAGCACATCTGCCGCATACCTCTCGATGAGTGGCCGGAACCTGTCGTGCGCTCCTTCTCGAAAATCAATCAACAGTTATACGTCGTTATGCAGGGCCCGAGTGAATTCGGAATTGCCGGAAGGCTGTCAAACTGGGACCGCTCAGCAGATCTGAAAAACCTTAACATCCCCGTGCTCACTATTGGTGCAACACATGACACAATGGATCCTGAGCACATGAAGTGGATGAGCGAGCAAATGCCGAATGGCTCGCATGTGCTGTGTCCGAACGGAAGCCATATGTGCTTCTACGACGACCAGAAAGTATTCTTCGACGGCCTGATTCAATTCATCAGGAAAACCGAATCAAACAATCATCATTGATTAAGTTTCACAAAACGAACTGAACTCACCGAACCAGCAGACTCAACCCTCAGGTTATAAACACCATCAGGTAATCCGGAAACATCTATCGGTTGTCTGAGGTCCGTTTCAACCTGAAGTATTGACCTCCCGGATATATCGCTGATATCGATTCTCTTCAGAAAATCTGACCCGCTGGTCTGCACAAAAAGATGATCTGAAGCGGGATTCGGATAAACTAAAATGATGTCCTGACTTTGAACAACAGGAATGGAATTCACAGTCAGTTCGGGTGAAAGCTTTATCAATTCGATATCATCAATGGCCAGTGCTCCGGGTATCTCCTCACCCATTCCGAAAGAAAATCCCAGATTAAATGGCGCGTTCAGATCTGGTTGATCTTCGCATGATCTCAACACATCTATCGGAATCCGAACGGTTACGAATTCATTTTGCCATCCTTCACCGGGCTCAGGTCCGAATCCAAAATTCAGAGTTCCATAAGCCACGGTGTCTCCGTCTGCATTGTAAATGGTAAGGTCTCCATCATCCCAGCCATCGCCGTACGTATCGTACATGAATATATCC
>JBEAZL010000269.1:0-4103 GCA_041170085.1 Bacteroidota bacterium | reverse complement strand
ATCCGGCAGATCCTGAGTTATGGACAGAGAAGAAGGTTCTGAAAACGACCATTCCTTTCATCAAGGACAATGAGTTTTACTACGCATGGCTCCTGCCAGATGGATGGATCAATGACTTTTCGCTCTATATCGTTTTCACTCTCGTTGTCATCCTCATCGTTACTGCGGTGTCCAACGGGGCCAATATTACCGACGGACTGGATGGGCTTGCGACCGGCACATCTGCAATTATAGGAGTTACACTGGCCATCTTCGCATACGTATCAGGTAACTACATTTTCGCTGATTACCTGAACATCATGTATATACCGTCGAGCGGTGAACTCGTGGTGTTCATTGCGGCTTTTGTGGGTGCATGTGTAGGATTTCTCTGGTACAACTCCTATCCGGCACAGGTTTTCATGGGAGATACGGGTAGTCTGGCGCTCGGCGGAATCATTGCCACATTCGCGATCGCTGTTCGAAAGGAATTGCTGATTCCGATTCTGTGCGGAATTTTTCTGATAGAGAATCTGTCAGTCATGATCCAGGTTTCCTGGTTCAAGTACACCAAGAGGAAATACGGAGAGGGCAGAAGGGTTTTCCTGATGTCTCCACTTCACCACCACTTTCAGAAGAAGGGTTTTCACGAGTCCAAGATCGTTTCGAGGTTCTGGATCGTGGGCATCATGCTCGCTGTAATAACCATCATAACACTGAAGACACGCTGAGATGGCAAAACGAATGGTCATACTCGGTGGTGGAGAAAGCGGTGTAGGCGCGGCTGTGCTTGCTCATGTCAAGGGCATGGATGTGTTTCTGTCCGACAAAGGAGCTATTGCAGACAAGCACAAGCTTGTTCTGCAGGAGTATGGCATTTCCTATGAAGAAGGGAAGCACTCGGAAGAGCTCATTCTCAATGCAGATGAGGTAGTGAAGAGTCCTGGCATCCCTTCAAAGGCGCCATTGATTCAGCTCCTGAAGGGCAGAGGAATTCCGGTTATCTCAGAGATTGAGTTTGCCGGAAGATTTACCGATGCCTTCATGGTGTGTATTACGGGATCGAACGGAAAGACGACCACCACATCGTTGATATATCATCTTCTTAAGAATGCCGGACTTAATGTGGCCCTGGGTGGTAATGTGGGAAAGAGCTTTGCCATGCAGGTAGCTACCGGTAACTACGACTATCACGTTCTCGAGCTCAGCAGTTTTCAGCTGGACGATATGTTCGACTTCAGAGCAGATATAGCTGTGCTGACCAATATTACTCCTGATCACCTTGATCGATACGAGTACGATTTTTCAAAATACATCGATGCAAAGTTCCGCATCATCAATAATCAGCGTCCGCAGGATGCATTTATCTACAACGCTGATGATTCGGTGACATGCGATCGCATTTCTGCGATCAAAGTTCCGTCAAAGAAATACGCTGTCACACTGACCTCCGCTTTACCACAGGGAATTGAGGAAGGCGCCTTTGTCAGGGCAGATGAATTCGTTATCCAAGTAAACCAAAACCCGCTCTATATGTCAATTCATGAACTCGCCCTCCAGGGCAAACACAACCTTTTCAATTCGATGGCTGCCGGTGTTGCCGGAAGAATTCTCGACCTCCGCAAGGAAGTGGTGCGAGAGAGCCTCTCGAATTTTGAAAACATTGAACACCGCCTCGAATTTGTTTCGAAGGTGAATGGTGTCACATTTATCAATGACAGCAAGGCAACCAACGTAAATTCTACCTGGTATGCTCTGGAGAGTATGGATAAGCCCGTTATCTGGATCGCAGGTGGTCAGGATAAAGGAAATGATTATTCCGAGCTCTATGATATGGTCAAGGCAAAGGTGAAGGCAATTATTTGCATGACCACGGACAGCAGTAAGATCCACAAGGCATTTGCCGGAGCTGTTGAGCGAATTGAAGATGTTCAGTCAGCCGAACATGCCGTTCAGATGGCATATGATTGGGCACTGGAAGGCGATGTGGTATTGCTGTCTCCTGCGTGTGCAAGTTTCGATTTGTTTGATAATTATGAGGATCGCGGACGCAAGTTCAAGGCGGCCGTGAATGCTCTTTAATCATAGCCCATTGTCATGGTCTTGCGCAGAGTAATCGACAGATTGCAGGGTGATCGCGTCATCTGGATGGTGGCCGTATTCCTGTCATTCTTTTCCGTTGTAGCTGTCTACAGCGGGATATCTACCCTTGCGTATAAGGCCGAAGGGAATTCTCTGAAGTTTCTGTTGAAACACGGCTTCATGATTACCGCGGGTTTTGCGCTCATGTTCGTGGTTCATAGAATACATTTCAAGTACTTCCCGAAATTTTCTGCACTGTTGATCTGGGTCGCCGGATTATTGCTTGCCCTCACATTCTTTGTGGGAGCGAACATCAATGACGCAGGGCGGTGGCTGGATATTCCGGGTACGGGGCTTACTTTTCAGCCTTCCGACCTCGCCAAGATTGTTCTGGTAGTTTATGTAGCGCGTCTTCTCCATCAGAAGCGGGAGGTGCTGCATGATTTCAGACAAGGAGTTGTGCCGGTACTGATCCCGATCGGAATCATCTGTGCGCTCATTCTTCCTTCGAATTTCTCAACTGCATTTCTGCTGGCACTTGTTTGTTTTGTCATGATGTTCATTGCAGGTGTACCTCCGAGGCATCTCTTGAAGCTTGTGGGCATGGGTGTAGGGATGATCCTTCTTGTAATAGCAGTTGGCGAGCTGGCACCAGAGGGTACATTGCCTCGATACGAGACCTGGAAGAACAGGATATTCAACAAAGTAGAGGATAACGATGATGGCAATTACCAGATAGATATCGCGAAGTACGCGATTGCAGAAGGAGGATTGTTGCCTTCGATGCCCGGAAGCGGCTCATCGCGTAATTTCCTGCCACACCCGTACTCCGATATGATTTACGCATGGATCATTGAAGAGATGGGATCGATTGTCGGAGGAATCGGTATCTTATTGCTGTACATTATTCTCCTCTTTCGATCGGTCAGGGTGGCTGCGAAATGCCAGAAATTCTACGGCTCACTCATTGTCGTGGGCCTGAGTGTTATGCTCGTGTTGCAGGCCATGGTGAATATGGCCGTAGCTGTAGATCTTTTTCCAACCACGGGTCAGCCTTTACCGCTGGTAAGCCTGGGTGGAACATCCACCATTTTTAGTTGTCTTGCCATTGGTCTTATCCTGAGCGTTTCCAGAATGGTTTACAATCCTGAACTTTTTGTCCAGCATGAAGCTGATGCAGCAGAGGATAATCAGGAAAACGAATTATCACCCGCGACCTCATGAGCAACAGAGCACCGAGAATCATCATCAGCGGTGGAGGAACAGGAGGTCATATTTTTCCCGCTATTGCTATTGCGCGTGAATTGCAGCATATCCGGCCTGATGCCGAACTCTTGTTCGTCGGAGCTGAAGGCCGCATGGAAATGGAGAAGGTGCCGCAGGCTGGTTACCGGATTATTGGCTTGCCGATAGCCGGCATTCAGCGTCGGTTAACCTGGAAGAATTTATTGGTTCCGCTCAAGATCATTAAAAGTCTTCTCAAAGCACGTAGTGTCATAAAAGAATTTAAACCCGATATAGCGGTGGGTGTTGGCGGATATGCCAGTGGTCCGTTGCTGCGTGCAGCATCGTTCATGGGAGTTCAAACACTCGTGCAGGAGCAAAATTCGTATCCCGGAATCACCAATAAGATTCTTGCCAGAGGAGCCGCCAGAATATGTGTTGCATACGAGGGTATGGAGCGATTCTTTCCGGAAGAGAAAATCATACTGACAGGAAATCCGATACGGCCGGAGATTGCGCAAAGCACGATTAGCCGCGAGGATGGCTGCAGACATTTCGGTCTGGATCCGGGCAGGAAAGTTCTGCTTGTCATTGGTGGAAGTCTGGGTGCCAGAACCATCAATCTCGCCATAGCTGCCGGTGCAGAGAAGTTAGGTAAAGAGGTGCAGCTTATCTGGCAAACCGGAAAATCATTCGCTTCGCAAGCGGCAGGTTATGAGGCCCCGGGTATATGTGTCCGCGAGTTTATCAGGGAGATGGATATGGCTTATGCGGCTGCCGATATCATTGTGAGTCGCGCAGGAGCCATGAGCATTTCT
>JBEAZL010000268.1:0-3056 GCA_041170085.1 Bacteroidota bacterium | reverse complement strand
GCGAGAATTCCACCAGATGCATTCTGGATAAATTTGATCTGCTCGCCCAGGGATTGTGATGCGCAGATAACCAGGCCTGCAATGAGGTCGCTGTGGCCTCCAAGGTATTTCGTGGCACTGTGTACCACGATGTCTGCCCCAAGAAGAATAGGCTTCTGCGAAACAGGAGTGGCGAATGTGTTATCAACCACCAGAAGCAATCCATGTTGTCTGGCAATTGTTGATATATCAGCAATATCTGAAATTTTTAAAGTAGGATTCGTGGGAGACTCCAGCCAGATGAGTCGGGTCTTGCTGTTGATGGCTTCTGTGATGTTCTGAGGATCGGTGGTATCGACATAATTAACCTTGATACCGAATTTCTCGTACACATGTGTGAAGAGCCGGAATGCGCCGCCATAAATGTCGTCTACGGCAATAATCTCATCGCCCGCCCTGAGAAGTTTGATTACTGCATCAATGGCTGCAAGTCCGCTTGAAAAAGCATAGCCGGAATGGCCGCTTTCCAGTTTGGCGGAGAGGTCTTCCAGAGCTTTACGCGTTGGGTTATTGCTTCTGGCGTAGTCGTAGCCCTTGTGCACGCCGGGGGCTTCCTGCACAAATGTGGAAGTCTGGTAAATGGGTACCGAGATGGATCCGGTCAGTTCGTCGACCGGGATGCTGTGAATGATGTTGGTTGTGTCTGACATGACTATTGGGTTTTAAAATGTTTCCTTTTTCCTGGGGAAACTTCCCTGAAAGCCATGGGCATGACACAAGCCTGACGGCAAAGCAAAATTGCTCCACCGAAAAGACGATGGAGCAGCAATAAAGTTATTATGACTGCGGAGCATCGATCTTATCTATCCCCGTTTGGACGGGGTTGGATGAGGCACCTTATCATGCCGGAGGCAGGACAGGTTGTCAAGACGTCATAGGGCCAATTCCCTCGGTCTTTCTGGATAAGTTTCTCTCAAAGAACTGGCGCAAAGCTATGGTCACATTTTTCAACGAGCCAAATATTTTTTTGTTTTTCATGAAAAATTGTGCCTGAAAGCCCCGTCAGTGAAGGGTTTTGCAGACGGCTTTTTTTCGTTTCCCGTTCGTCCTTGTTTTTTGTTCAACCGTCATATCATTTCTGCAGGTGGTTCATCGCTGCGCTTCGATGGTTTTGTCGCTTATCATTTTTGGACTCACATCACAACAAATCATGAACACCAAATTTCTTTTCACTCTGCTTGCGATCGCCATCGTTGGTTCGGGTGCTTATGGCCAGAATACATGTGCCACTGCAACACCTGTCTCACTCTCCAGTGGAACAGTATTTATTAATGGTTCCACCACTGGTGTTGCGAATGATAACGCTGCATCAGGTGCGGGATTTTGTCAGACTTCAGTGGGCACTGCCGGACAGAAATGGTATTCCCTAACCTGGAATGCATGCAGCACTGCTCTGGTATCAGTTTCGACGGATTATGCCACGACGAATTATGACACCAAGCTTCATGTGTACACAGGCAACTGCGGCAACCTGACCTGTGTGGCCGGGGATGATGACGGAGGTATTGCGTTTAACCTGACATCCATCGTTTCATTTAATGCAGTGCCCGGCACCACTTACCTGATAAGGGTTGGTGGTTATAATACGTCAGTGGGCAATTTTCAGGTCGCCTTCAGCGCCGGATATGGCGGATGTAAGGACCCTTCTGCGTGTAATTATGATATGGATGCGACATTCGACAACTGTTCCTGTGTACCCGGATCTGAGGTAGCTTTATATCATATCGATAGCGATGGAAATAGTCCCGGTAAGTGGATGTACCTCATGGACGGAGAGAGTATGGGACAGTCTGCCGGAAGTGGCGAAGGAATATTCAGGTGTCTGGAAGACCCTTGCCATATGACCATTGGTTTTTTCAACGGAACTTCTGATACCTGGGCGGGACATAGCTGGCTGATCACTTTCGAGGGTCAGGCATATACCGGAAACGCACCGAATGCAGGATCTGGCTGGTCATATATACAGGTGGATTTTCCTTTTTGCGGTTGCACTGATCCTGCAGCTTTGAATTTTGATGCAGCTGCAGCCGTTGATGATGGATCCTGTCATTATCCGGAACCCAATACCAATTGTGCGCTGGCACAGCTCATCCTGCTCAATTCTGTGCTCGAACTTACCAATGAGTACCAGTCGACCGAAACCACACTAATCAGTTGCGGCGGGTCACCTGAGATAAAGGACCTGTGGTACAGCTTCACCTATTCAGGCGCAAAACTGATTCTCAGGGCCAATCCGGGAACGCTTTCCGATACCCGGTTAGCAGTGTATGAATCCTGCAATTCGACACCGATTGCCTGCAATGATGATTCGGGTTTGGGTACACAATCCGAGCTGATCCTGAACTGCGAAGACGGATTGGTGCCAGGACAGATGTATTACCTTCAGGTGGGTGGATTCAACACAATGGCCGGCACATTTGAACTGGTCATTACATGGAATTATGAGTACGGTTGTATGGATCCAAACGCAGTTAACTACGACCCTTGCGCAAACCAATGGGACGGCACATGTTATTACTGCGCTGCAGACTTGAATCTGGACGGTGTTGTAGGTATTTCGGATTTGCTTTTGTTTACCTCGCAATATGGTTCAGACTGCAGCCCGAATTGAATGCTGCAGTCAGGTGTGCCCATGATCAGAAATCTGATCAGTGGAGGAAGATGGGCCTATCAGCCAGGGCTGTATCTGCGGTGAGACCTACCGGATGTTGTAATTTGCATATCCATGCATGTGTTCAAGCATAGCACAACTATTATTCTGATCCTTCTTACACTTGGTGTTACGGCCCAGTGGAAGTCCACTATTCTCGTGCAGAAGCCGTTCAAAAAAGTCCGGTTTGCAGAGGATGCTGATGGGTTTATCTGGTTGGCTACAGATCAGGGTTTGTATAAGTACGATGGCTATGACTTAAAAGCATGGAAGAATGATCCCTCCGACAGCACCACCATCAGTGAGGATCGTTTGAGTTATATCACCCGGCTCTCAGATGGCACCATGTGGTGCGGCTATGAAGGCG
>JBEAZL010000267.1:0-4693 GCA_041170085.1 Bacteroidota bacterium | reverse complement strand
GCCTGATAGCCATCAAGTGCATCCGCAAGAAACGGATCGTCCAGTGCAAGGGCTTCAATTTCATGAGCGCGCTCAGGATTGAGTGTACCATCCACATAAGACTTTATTTCTTCAGTGTCGGGGTAGCGATATGTCGTCGTCGTTTTCATGCCGACTCTGATAATTTGATTTTGAGATTTCTCTTTCCGTTCTGGATATATGATTTCACGTCGTTGAGTGTTAGTCCTGTCTGCTCTGATATCTCGCGATAGCTCTTGTTGTTGAGAAAGAACAACACCACACATTGGCGTTGTTCCGGCTTTAATCCGGCGATGGCGAGCTCAAGTTTTTCGATCCCCGCCTCCCTGATTTCTGCAACCGTCGGGCCTTCTGCAGGCACGTCAGCTGTTGGCTGCTCTCTGCGGAATTCATCAAGGCGCGACATCTGTCCACTGTGTTTTCGCAGTGCCATGAGGCAATGGTTTCGCGAAACGGTGTAAACCCAACCCGGAAAATGATCGACCTCCCGGATTTTCAAATCGTCGAGCAATCGTTCGAAAATGGTCATCACTGCGTCCCTTGCTTCTTCACGGTCCTGCAGATACTTCAAACACACACCGAAGACCAGATGCCGGTACCGGTCGAACAATTCTCCGAACAATTCCCGATTGCCCTGAGATCGATAGGCCGCCAACAGCTCCTGGTCTGCGATGTGCGATATGTCCGACTTTCTCGCCAAACTGTATTTTATCTGGTTCCTTTCACACGATCCTGCTTTTCATTCCAAGCCTCAAGGTAGCTCTTTGTTTCGATGATCACAACTCCGGCAGTAGTATCTCCATACTTCGCAGGTATTCCACCGGTGTAAACGGCCACGCTCGAGATTCCACTTCCGGGGATATTTGGTGCATTGCCGCGAAATTTCACGCCATCGATGAAGTACAACGCTCCGCCCCCTCTGCTGCCTCTGAAGTACATCTGACCGTCAGCACCAGGTTTTACATCGCTCGTTAATGCCGCAACAATATTGCGGATGCTTCCGCCCTTGGCTGCCGGCATGTGCTTGAGTTCCTTAGCGGTAATGACATTCACGGTTTCGCCGTCTTTATTGATCAGCGGACGACGGTATGTTTCATACTTCAGCACAGGCAGAATGGACACGCTTTCCTCCAGACGGACCTCCGGTATAAAGGTTATCCTCTCGGGCTGAACCACGATACCCGACATCTGGTAAGGGTTGTAACCGGTCATCTTGATATTGAGGGTGTAAGTTCCGAGCGGCAAGGGCTTCAGAACATATTTACCATCTACATCTGCTGTTGTCTGAACAGGCTTATCGCCCTGAGTAATTTCCACATAGGCAAAGGGAAGAGGCTCTCCATTCTGGTCGAAGACCTTTCCGTGAACCTCACCATAGGATTGTGCCAGAACTCCGGCAGATGAAACGACCATCATCACGAGTGCAGTTGCGATTGAAAGGTACTTTTTCATAACGGTAATTTTTAAGTGTATACCCATATGATGCCCCAATCCCGCCCATTCCATAAAAAAACTGAATTTTTTCTGCCACAGTTGAAGCGGATGTCATCCATTGTCCCATTCCCCGGTGGCTTCGAGAGCCTCAGCCACCGCATATAATCCCGTTTACATACAGATTATGAGAATTTCACCCCTGCGGGGCGATGCATCATGAATTCTCCTGCCGAGCACCGGAGAGTGTTGTCCGACCGCCCGGCTGTTTTCCATTCCCACATTGACCCATTGATGGTCCCTGAGGTTCTCGAAGGGCCCATTGGCCCATTGACCCATTGACCCATCATTGACCCATTCCCACCCTTCGACAAGCTCAGGGCACCGCATTCTCACATTCTCCCATTCCCACATTCCACTTTCTGAACTACTTTTGCGCTCCCGAAAACCACAACGGGTATCGTCAATCATCCCCGATGAGCGATCAAATCAAGCATGAGTGCGGTCTCGTACTCCTGAGGTTGAAGAAACCTCTTTCCCATTACACCGAAACTTACGGTACACCTTTCTACGGCCTAAACAAGATGTATCTCCTCATGGAGAAGATGCACAACCGTGGGCAGGATGGAGCTGGTCTGGCCAACATTAAGCTGGATCCGGAACCGGGAAAACGTTATATATCCCGAAAAAGATCCACGGCAAAACAGGCGATCCAGGAGATTTTTCAAAGTGTGATGTCCAGGTTCACTGAACTTGAAAAGACAAAACCGGAGAAACTAAAGGACGCACAGTACCTCAAGGATAACTTCCCTTTCATGGGAGAGTTGTTTCTCGGACACCTCCGCTACGGAACTTACGGGGGGAACAGCATTGAACAATGTCATCCGTTTCTTCGTCAGAATAACTGGATGACCAGAAACCTGGTCGTAGCCGGCAATTTCAACCTCACCAATGTGGATGAGCTTTTCGGACTTCTGGTCGAACTCGGCCAGCATCCCAAGGAGATGGCTGATACTGTTACGGTAATGGAGAAGATTGGCCACTTTCTGGATGAAGAAAACCAAAGGCTCTTTGATCAATACAACTCACAGGGTTACGACAACAGAAAGATTTCAGAACTCATAGCCCGCAACCTCGATGTGCAAAGGGTATTGCACCGCGCATCCAGAGAGTGGGACGGTGGTTATGCCATGGCCGGATTGTTCGGACACGGAGATGCTTTTGTGCTCAGGGATCCAAGCGGTATCCGTCCGGCATATTTCTATGAAGACGAGGAAATAGTTGTCGTTACCAGCGAGCGCCCACCCATTCAGACAGCGTTCAATGTCCCGCTGGAGAGCATCCGCGAGCTTGAACCGGGCCACGCCCTCATTGTCAAGAAGAACGGTAACGTGGACATGAAAGAGGTTCGGACTCCGATGGAAAAGAAATCATGCACCTTCGAACGCATCTACTTTTCCAGAGGTAACGATAAGGATATCTATACCGAACGTCAAAACCTTGGGCGAAACCTCGTTCCGGCCATTCTGAAAAAAGTTGACTACAATCTCGACAATACTGTTTTCTCATTCATACCTAATACCGCAGAAACGGCGTTTTATGGAATGATTAAGGCCCTTGAGGACCACCTGAATGATCGCAAGATTGAAGAGATTGCGGCGCTGGGGTCAGGTGCCACCAGGGATCAGATAGAATCTATTATCCGACACCGGGCACGCATCGAGAAAATTGCCATCAAGGACGTGAAAATGCGGACTTTCATCACGCAGGACAGTGCCCGCGACGATATGGTGGCTCACGTGTACGACGTTACCTACGGCACAGTGAACAGGGGTCAGGACAACCTGGTGGTAATCGACGATAGCATCGTTCGAGGCACCACACTCAGGAAGTCCATCATCCGTATGCTCGACAGGCTCGGACCTAAGCACATCATTATTGCATCCAGTGCTCCTCAGATAAGATATCCCGATTGCTATGGAATTGATATGGCCAAGATGGGTGATTTCATTGCCTTTCAGGCCGCTGTTTCCCTGATCAAAGAGAGGGGAATGGAGCAGCTCCTGCAGGATGTTTACCGCAAATGCAAGGACCAGGAGAATGCGCCGAAAGAGACGGTGAAGAATTACGTGCGCGAGGTATATGAGCCATTCACGGTAGAAGAGATTTCGGATCGTATTGCCCAACTTGTCACTCCGCCCGAGGCAAAGGCTAAAATCAGCGTCATCTTTCAATCCATTGAGGGTCTGCACGAAGCCTGTCCCGGTCACGCCGGCGATTGGTATTTTACCGGACATTACCCTACACCAGGGGGCAATAAGGTGGTGAATAAGGCCTATATGAACTACATCGAGGGCCGCACCCAGCGAGCATATTGATAACCTGTTTTTGAATTGTTCTATCTTGCCTGACTTTCAGGCACTGGCTTATGAGCAAATCAAACCGTCTTACTCTTTTTATCATCCTGTCCATGGTTCTTGGCGGGATTTGTGGCTTCGTTGTGAGCCAGGTCTATCCTTCTACTGATCAGGCCGATCAGGATGCGATTAAATCGTTCTCCGATAATGTGTCTCTGGTTTCCATGGTCTTCCTGCGACTGATAAAAATGATCATCGCGCCTCTGGTCATTTCAACCCTGGTTGTGGGTATCAGCAAGCTCGGTGATCTGAAGACAGTGGGAAGGGTAGGGGGAAAGAGCCTCCTTTGGTTCATGTCTGCCTCATTCATTTCCCTGTTTCTGGGTCTCGTTCTGGTAAACCTCATGGAGCCGGGCAAGATGATGCAATTGCCACTGCCTCCGGCTGATGCCAACACAGGGGTCGAAGCCACCGCCATGACCCTGAAGAACTTTCTGGAGCACATGTTCCCGGCCAGTGTTATTGAGGCAATGGCCAAAAATGAACTGCTTCAGATTCTGATATTCTCTCTCTTCTTCGGTACTGCTGTTGCAGCCATTGGCGAGAAGGGTAAACCTGTGATTGAGTTCATGGATAGTGTTGCTCACGCCATGCTGAAGCTCACCGGCTTTGTGATGAATCTGGCTCCCCTCGCTGTTTTGCAGCCATGGCAGGTGTTATTGCCAGACAGGGCCTCGGGGTGCTGGGTGTATACGGTTTGTTCATTGGCGAATTCTATCTGGGTCTTTTGCTGCTATGGCTCGTTCTCCTTTTCGCCGCATGGCTGCTCATCGGTAAAAGGGTTAAGACGTTGATTTCGCGCATCAAAGAGCCTCTTCTGATTGCAT